>JACCZO010000429.1 GCA_013695925.1 Chthoniobacterales bacterium | reverse complement strand
TTGCGGTCATGAAAAGCGAGGAGCGGGACGAGCCCCGGGATGCCCTCGGTCGCGATTTGGCGGAGCGAGAAAGTGGCCGCGAGCGCTTCGCGCCGCGATTCGTGCGCCGCTTCGCCTAACGACATCAGTTGCGCCGGCGGCGTCATCAGGATTTCGACCGGGCGAAGGTATTGGTCGATCACGGCATTCCAGGCGGTGACCTGTTTTGAAATCTGCTCCGCCCAATAAGTGCGCGGATCGGCTTCGCGCTCGCGAGAGCGCTGGAGAAGATCTTCCGCGGGCTGACGCGCCTCGCGCAGGCGCAGGATGATGTCCTCCAGGTTCGCGGGCACGCCGGTGGTCAGTTCCACGAGGCGGAGGAACGCAGGCGAATATTCCGGTTCCTTTTGGCGCGTGGCGATTTGCCGGAGCACATCGATCGTGTCGGCCAGCCCGCAGAGCGCGCGTGCTTCGAGGAGCGGGCGCTCCGCCAGCTCTGCGCCGCTGCTTTCGAATGTCCAGAGACTGGCGAGCAGGTTGCCGCTGTCCACGGTCGAGACGTAGCGCGGATGCAACGGTTCCAGCTTGCTCAGGTCATACCAGTTAAAGAGATGCCCCTCGAAACGCTCGAGCCGGTTCATGGTCGCGACGGTGCCGAGGTTGCGCGTGACGAGGTCGTCGACCGTGATGTAGCCAAAGTCGTTCGCCGCCACCGTCGACAGCATCCAGAGCCCGATGTTGGTCGGTGACGTGCGCAGGAACACTTCCTGGATCGGCGTTTCCTGGACGTTATCCGGCGGCAGCCAGGAAGTTTGCGGCCCTACAAATTCATCGAAGTAGCGCCAGGTTCGCCGGGCCGCGGCGCGCAGAAAGCGCCGATCGTCCGTTGTCAGGATTCCGCCGCGCCAGCTTTTCGCGGGCCGGTTGATCAAGACCACGGCGAGCGGAAAGAGCGCCCACAAAAGGAGGAAGGGCGCGATCGCTCCGGTTGCCGTCGGTCCGCGCGACAGTGCCCCGAGAAAAAGCAGGATGCAGACGGCCGGGATCCAAAGTCGATAGAGAACGAATTGCAACTGCCGGTTCCGGGCGCGTTGATGGGCGTCCTGCGCCGTCTCCCATTCGAGCAGCAGCCGATGCGACTTGAGGCGCCGGTACGCGACCCGGACGATGGCATCGAGCGCCATGCCGGCGTAATCCGGCAGGAAAAGAATGCCGAAGGTCGAACGCAGCAGCCGGTCGCGTGGTTCCCGCCAAAAACGCGTCCCGGGCGGCGGCGGATTAAAGAGGAGCCCGACGACGGAACTAAGAGCCGGCCAAAGCATCAGTCCGGCAATGATCGCGCTCCACATCAGCGGTGCCGGGGTCAGAAGCCAGCCCGCGAGAAGAAGCGCGACGGTCGCAGGCGGGACGAGGCTGCGGCGCAGATTATCGAAGACCTTCCACTGGTTGAAGGTGGAAAGCGGGTTCGGCTCCGTCGCCCCGCGGGCGGTGGGCACGCGCCGTTTCAGCCAATCGATGATCTGCCAGTCGCCGCGGATCCAGCGATGCTGCCGGTGCCACCACGCGATGTAACTGCTTGGAAAAACATCCAGCAGCTCGATATCCGTCGCCAGCCCGACGCGCACATGGCTGCCTTCCAGCAGATCGTGACTGAGCAGATGCGCCTCGGGAAATCGTTCCGAAAGGAGACGGTGAAAAGTCCGCAACTCGTAGATCCCCTTACCGTGATAACTGCCCTCGCCGACCAGGTCCTGATAAACATCGGAGACGGCGTGGGTGTAGGGATCGATCCCGCGCGGATCGGCAAAAATGCGTGAGTACCAGGTCGCCGTGGCGCTCGGGAGCGAAGCGCTGACGCTGGGTTGAATGATCGTGTAACCCCGGACCACACGCTGGCCGTCAGGCGAAAGACGCGCCTGGTTTAGTGGATGAGCGAGCGTTTCAATCAACCGCCGGGCTGTGCCCTGGAGCAGTTGCGTATCGGCATCGAGAGTGATGACGAAACGCATGCCCTCGAGTTGCGTGCGATCGCCCACGCCAAGAAACCCTTCCAGCTCGGGCGCGGATTCGCCCGAGAGGAAACGATTAAGATGCTCGAGCTTGCCACGCTTGCGTTCCCAGCCGATCCAGCGCCGCTCGCTCTCGCTCCACTTGCGTCCGCGATGAAAAAGAAAAAAACGCCCCGCGCCATGGCGGCGATTCAACTCCTCAATTCCGCGCCGGACGATCTCGAGATACTCCGCGTCCTCGGACATGCTCTGTTGCGGCGCATCCGCGAAATCGGTCAGGAGCGAAAAACAAAGATTCGCATTCGTGTTGCCAAGAAAGCGAATCTCGAGGCGGGTCAGTTCGTTTGCGATCGCCTTCGGCGCAGTCAGGACCGTCGGCACCACCACGAGGGTGCGACAATCGTCGGGGATGCCGCTCTTTCTGAAAAACATCTTCGGCAGCAGCTCCGGCTTCAGGGCCGCGGTGACGAAATGATTCACGGTCAGGAGGGCGAGTTCGCTCGCGGGCAGGAGGAGCAGAACCCCGAGCAGGGCGAGCACTGCAGCGCCGACCGGTCCGGCCACGAAAAGCAGCGGCGCCGCGACCATCGAGATCGTGAGCAGGATGAAGCTTCCGAAGTAAACGAGCCCGGCGTGAGCGCGCAGCCAGCGGCGAGAACGTTCGGCAGGGGGAACTCGCGCGCTCAACGCACGCTCCAGCACCGTACGACCGGCGTCGATGAAGTAATACGCGACGTTTCGCGTGATTTCGTCTTCTCCGGCCAGCGCCAGTGCCAGCGCTTGGTCGATGATTTCCTGCTCCGAACTGCGGGACCAGCGCGCGATTTCCTCCAGCGCGCTCCGGCAGCGATCGCGCGTCTCAAAATCCTGGAGGTCGTAAACACCGGCGGGATCCGCGGCCAGCTCTTTTTCCGCCCAATTGGTCACCTCGAAAAGCTCACGCCATTGGATCTGCGCGAGGCGGCGGGAACTGTTGATGAGCGAGGCGAGCGAGGTCTGCTGGACGGCCTGGCGCCGGTGTTCCTGCTGCATCACCTCGAGAAGCGGCGCGCGCAGCGTGCGTTCCAGCCAGCCGCTCACGAGCAGGAGCGCAGCCTCTTCATCGTAGAGATGCGCCACCAGCTCGCTCGCGAAATGCGGCGCCGGCTCGGGATAACGCTCGATCAGTTCTTCCATCACCCGAAGCAGCCGCGGCGAATTGTGGCGCACGGCCGCGATGAGCCGGTTCGCCCAAAAATCCGCCTGCTCGCTCTGGCTCTGGTGCTCCTCGACCTGGAGCGCGAGCGTGCGCAGACACTCAAGCAAGTGCAGACGCAGCATCAGGGGCAGGGCCCAGAGCTCGGCGATGTCCAGCGGCGCGACGGCCTGGAAGGCGTCGAGAAACTTCCGAATGAACTCCGAGTCGAGCGCGCCGCCGCTTTCGGCCACGATTTCCGCGGCCACGCGATAAACCCGCGGCAACCCCGCGTCCGCACCCGAGACGATGAGCGGTAGCTGGCCATAAGACTTGCGCGGAAGACTCTGCCGCAGATCGGTCACCTGTTCCCGGATGAGGTAGGCGTTATCGAGCAGCCATTCCGCCGAGAGGGTGAAAGCGTGATGCACTTCCGCTGACATCGTGAGACTCGCGTTTGCCCATTCCAATGCCTGCTCGACCTCGCGCAGTCGGCGCAGGAACGACGGCCCGCGTGGTTTCGCTTTCCGGCTGACCGCGATTTCCTGCGCGAGGCGCGCGGCGTTCTCCGCCAAATGCTGGGTCGAAGGTCGCTCCGGCCAGAGCGCTTCGAAAGGGAAGGAGGACGGCGGATGAAAGGCAAACGTCACCGGCGGCTCCGTCCCGACCTCGCGCAGGATCGCGAGCAGACGCGCGGCTTCGTCCGGCTCCACCTCGGCCAAGACCATCATTTCATCGCGCAGAATGAGGCGCGCGTAGCGATGCACGGTGGCGGGAGCGACGCGCTCTTGCCGCAACCGGATGACAGCCCATCCAGCCAGCGCGCCCGAGAAAACGAACGCGGCCAACTGCAGCAACGCCGGTTGCCCAATCTCCATCCCGCGCAGACAAGAAATCAATGCGCCCAGGGTCAGACCGAGGAGGGCCGCGACCGCCGCGCCACCCAGCGCGGAGACGCCTGTCTCGTTTATCCGCCGTTTCCCCTTGGGCGAAAGCCGGATGGCCGCCGCCCGATGAAATCGGGCGTGCCGAAGCTTTTTCAGCAGCGCCCGGCCGGTCTCCGAGCCCTGGAAAACGCCGATCACCAAAACGCGATCGTCAGTTTTCCGCCGGAAGTTCATATCAATTTACGGGACAACTAGGTGCGGGTATTGAGCAGATTCGTCAACCGCACGGTCCGCAATAGGATTGGGAGCAGGTGGCCTGCAGGAGTGATGATTCAAGAAACCTGCTGGGTGTTTTCATCGCCGCTCGCCCGTTCCACGTAGACCCGCAGCTTGTGCCGCGTCGCCTGGAGGCGTTCCAGTAAAGCCCGCGCCGCTCGTTCCATGATGGCGTAGCCTAACGACGGCGCGCGCGCGAAAAGGTCGCGCAATGCCTCGACCGGAAAAACACTCGCGGTCACGGAATCGATCGCGGTCGCGCTGAATTGCCATTTGTTAGGCGGGGCGAGCCACGACCAGCCGAGCGCTTCGCCTGGCCCGATCTCCTGGATTTTCACCAGGTGTTGGCGCGGCAGGTCATAATCCAGGCTCACCCAGCCCTCCTCGATGAGATAAAATTG
>JACCZO010000206.1 GCA_013695925.1 Chthoniobacterales bacterium | reverse complement strand
CGAGGTGGTACCAGGGAGGGGACTCGAACCCCTAAGGATTGCTCCACCAGATCCTAAGTCTGGCGCGTCTGCCAATTTCGCCACCCTGGCGCGTTCCATGTTTGCGACAGGAATGCGGCGGCAAGTTCCAGTCACCGGCGCAGTCTATCGCGCCGCGCGTTTCCCGCAATCGAACGAAACAAGAAAACCGCCCGCCGCGGAGCTTGAAGGCGGTCGGGCGAGCATTTATAACTTTTCTGCAATGCGCATCCTGTTGATCGAAGACGAAAAGAAAACGGCGGCGTTTATTGCCAAGGGCCTGGAGGAAGCGAACCACATCGTCGAGGCCGCCCGCGATGGCGAAGCCGGCCTCCAGCTCGCGCTCTCCAGCCGGTTCGATCTTCTCCTGGTCGATGTCATGCTGCCGAAAATGGATGGCTGGACGGTGGTCGAGGAATTGCGCGGCCAAGGGGTACTGACGCCGATTCTTTTCCTGACCGCGCGCGACAGCGTGCCGGACCGGGTGAAAGGCCTCGAGCTGGGCGGGGATGATTACCTGGTCAAGCCGTTTGCTTTTTCGGAGCTGCTCGCCCGGGTCCGTTCCCTGCTCCGGCGCGGCCCGGCGCAACAGGACGATCAGTTGCGGATCGAAGACTTGGAACTGGATCTGCATCGTCATCGCGCGGTGCGGGCAGGGCAGCCGCTCCATCTCACGGCCAAGGAATTTCTTCTGCTCGCGCATCTCGTGCGCTCGAGGGGCGAGGTGGTCTCACGAAAAGAGATCGAGAGCCACGTCTGGGGGATCGATTTTCAAACCGGAACGAACGTGCTCGACGTGATGGTGCGGCGTTTGCGAGCGAAAGTGGACGACCCTTATCCAAAGAAGCTGATCCACACCGTTCGCGGCGCCGGTTATGTCCTCAAGGCCGATTGAACCGCGCTCAATCGCGTCACAACTGGTTCTGCTTTTCACCCCAGCGGCGGCTCTCCTTCTCGGTTGCGGTCTGGGCGTGCTCTACTGGATCGTCGTTAGGCACGGACTCGCGGAAGACCGCGCCCTCCTGCTGGACAAGGTGATGGCGGTCCGGGCCGATCTGCGCGCGCCCGACGGGCCAGGGTTGATCCGGCAGGAACTGAAAGCGCTGCAGGGAGAACGGACCTCCTACTGGGTCCGTCTGCTGACGCCGAGCGGGCAAATTGTGGCCGAGACCCCGGCGATGAACGAGGTGCTCCCGAGCGCGCTTTTTCCGCCGGCCGAAAGCGCGAAGCCGGCGGAAATTTCCACCAGGGATTATCAGACGGCGGGCAAGCTTTTCTCGTTAGTCTCGGTCAAGGCGACGGAAAACGGGCAGGTTTACCTCATCCAGGTGGCGCAGGATCGCTCGGTCGACGAACAATTTGAAAGAGAGTTCGGCCTCCTTGTCGTGGTGGTCCTGGTCTTTGGAATTTTTGCTTCCGCTATGATCGGCGTGACGGTGACCCGGCGCGGTCTCCAGCCGCTCAACGCCATGACCCGTTCGCTGAAGCGGGTCGGACCGAATCGTTTCCACGAACGGGTCCCGGTGGCGGAGTGGCCGCGCGAGCTGCAGCCGGTCGCGGTCGCCTTCGACGACATGATGGACCGGCTGGAAGATTCGTTCAATCGGCTCTCGCAATTCTCGGCCGATCTGGCTCATGAGCTGCGCACTCCCCTGGCCAATATCCGCGGCGAGGCGGAAGTCGCGCTCACCCGCCGGCGTTCGCCTAACGAGTATGAAGCGGTTATGGAGTCGAACGTGGCGGAGTGCGAGCGGCTCTCCGGGATTATCGATAACCTGCTCTTTCTCGCGCGCTCGGAAGCGGCCGAGAGCAAGGTTAACCATGCGCGCTTCGACGGCCGGGTCGCGCTGGAGCGGATTGCCGCCTACAACGAAGCGATCGCCGAGGAGCGCCGGCTCGAGATCGTTTGCAGCGGCAAAGGGGAAGTCTACGCCGATCCGGTCCTCTTCGGCCGGGCGGTGAGCAACCTGGTCGATAACGCCGTTCACTATACTTCGGACGGGGGCCGGATCGCCATGTCGCTCGCCACGAGTGAGGCCGGGGCGGAGATCGCGGTGGAAGACAATGGCTGCGGGATCGCCCCGGAACATATCTCGCGCATTTTCGACCGCTTTTATCGGGTCGATCCCTCGCGCAGCTCCGAGGGCACCGGCCTGGGCCTAGCGTTGGTGAAATCAATCGCCGATCTGCATGGCGGGACGGTCTCAGTGACAAGCGAAGTCGGGCGCGGGACGCGGATCACGCTCGCTTTTCCGGGGGATCCATAGAGGGAGGTGGCGGTTCAAACCGTCGGTCCCCGAGAACATGACAAAATTATTTTTTTCTTGTCACCGCTCGGATGCGCTTTAACAGTCGCGCCACTTCTCGGGCTGACCAAAGACGCGCCCGACGTTCAGGTTTTCGCTGTGTTCTCCTACGCTTTTGGCGGAGGCCGCGGCGAATCAGAAGCGGAAGCGCCTGCTTCCACTCGTAATCGTTAGCTAGCGGCAGGTTAAACAAAGCCGTAGCAGTTTCGAAGCGCCGGAGGCGCGACCGAGATTAGCCCCGGGCGTGAGCCCGGGGGTTAGCGTTTTCATCCGATGAGCCCCGGCGGGGCGACAGAACATCCCAAAGCGCACCTGCTTCTTCCGCCCTGCGAGGCGGAGTTTTAATCAATCTCGCAAACCCCGGGCTCACGCCCGGGGCTATCTTTTCGCGCCGACCGGCGCTTCGAAACGGAGGCCGGGGTTTTAACTCGGCGGACGGCTTTCAAAGCCGCCCTCCGCCAGCATTTCCAGCTCGCCCCAGGCCGACGGAGAAGAGGGAGTTGATCAGGGAGCGAGCCGCTCGATGGTCCAGGCCCCGTCTTTTTCGCGCGTATAGCGAAACCGGTCGTGCAGCCGGTTGGCCCGGCCCTGCCAGAATTCGATCGTCGCCGGCACGATCCTGTAACCGCCCCAATGCGGCGGCAACTCGATCGTCCCGCTTCCGGCGAAACGCTCCTCCATTTCCGCGAGCCGCGCGTCGAGGATGCGCCGGGCGTCGATGACCTCGCTCTGGCGCGAGACCCAGGCGCCGAGCTGGCTGCCGCGCGGACGTTCGTGAAAATAAACTTCCGATTCTTCGTGCGAAGTTCTTTCGGCCCGCCCGGTGACCCGGATTTGCCGCTCCAGTTGCATCCAATAAATCACGAAAGCCGCTTCTGGGTTCGCCTCCAGCTCGTGTCCTTTCTTGCTTTCGTAGTTGGTGAAAAAAACGAACCCGCGCTGATCGAATTCCTTGAGCAGGACAACCCGCGCCGACGGTTTGCCGTCGGCCGTAGCGGTGGCGAGGGCCATGGCATTCGCGTCCGGGAGGGAGGAATTGATCGCGGTCGAAAACCAGGTCGCGAACTGCTCGATCGGGTCCGGATGCAATTCGGCGCGGCGCAAACCCTGCGTCTCATATTCGCGTCGTAATCCGACAAGGTCGATTGCGTGCATCATAAGGGAATCGTATCCGACGCAGCGCGCGCTGTCGAAAAATGTTCGCGGGCGCGTCGATTCCAGCCTGTTTCCGTTTGTGCCCGTCGCTGCGCTTCGCTAATAATCCGGAATGTTTAGCCTCACCATGCTCGGCAGCGGCAGCGCCGGAAACAGCGCGCTGATCGCGACCGACCATTGCCGGCTGCTGGTCGACGGCGGCTTGAGCGCGCGCCAGCTCGTTTTCCGGCTCGCGCTCTGCGGGGTCGCGCCTAACGAGTTGGATGGTGTTCTCCTGACCCACGAACATGGCGACCACGTCTGCGGGCTGGAGGTGCTCTGCCGGAAATTCCAGATCCCTATTTTTTGCAACGCCCTGACGGCGGAAGCGATTCGCTATCCCGCGACGGCGGGATTAGGCGAGCATCGCAACTGGCGGATTTTTCGGACGGGCGCGCCCTTTTCGATTTGCGACATCACGGTCGAAAGTTTTTCCGTCCCGCACGATGCGGTCGAGCCGGTCGGCTACACCTTCCATGCCGGACCGAGCGCGCTCGGCTATATCACCGATCTCGGGCACGCCACTCGCCTGGCGATCGAGCGGTTGCGCCAGGTCCAGACCCTCGTGATCGAGACGAACCACGACGAGAAACTTTTGCAGAACGATCCGCACCGGCCCTGGCCGGTGAAGCAGCGCATTCAATCGCGGCACGGCCACCTTTCGAACACGGCGGCAGCCGCGGTCGTGGCGCAGTTGTTGCCCGGGAAAATCGGCCGGGTCGTGCTGGGCCATCTGAGCCGGGATTGTAACTCGCCCGAGCTGGCCGCCGGGACCGTCCGGGCCGAGCTGGATAAATGCGGCCGGTCCGACATCGAGATTTTCTGCGCCGCGCAGGGCGAGATTAGCCCGCGTTTTGCGATCGGGGAGAGCCGGGGCGGCGCTTTTCAGCCGACCTTCGACAATCTGTTTTTCGAAATCGCCTAACGAACTAATCCTCGTCCCCGACGACGAGATGAATGATCCCGGCCGGATCGGAAATCCAGAAGCCGTCGAAATCTTCCCGCAGCTGTTCGACTTCGTCACGGCGCGCGACGCCATGATTTTTTAGGTAGGCGGCCGCGCTTTCGGTGTCGTTCGTTTCCAGCTCGAGCCAGATATCGGGATGGCTGATGTTGGGCACTCGATCAATCCAGAGCCGGAGTGGCCCGAACTGAAAGATGCAGCCTTCCGCTTCTTCCTCGATCACGGGCAGGCCGAGGGTGTCGCGATAAAAGGCGATCGTTTGCTCGTAGGTGTGATACGGGCATTTAATGGCGATGTTCGCGCCGCCCGAAAAGTTCGGACTATTAACGTTGGCGACCATAAAACAACGCGCGCGTCGCGCCCGGCTTGCTCACCGTTAGGCAAGCAAAGCGCGCACAAAATCAGCCGCCGCCGGAGCCTCCGTCTCCGGGCTCGGTCATGGCCATCGGATCGAGCGCGGCGTTCAGTTCCGCTTCCGGCAGCACCTTTTTCTCGAGGCTGAGTTGGCGCACGGTTTTGCCGGTCTTGACGCTTTCTTTCGCAATCTCGGCGGCGCGATCGTAACCGATTTTTGGGGCCAGGCTCGTCACCATCGCCATTGAAAGTTCGACCAATTCCTGACAGCGCTCCTTGTTCGCGATGATCCCGTCGACGCATTTGTCGGCGAAAATATCCGCCACATTCCCGAGGAGCCGAATGCTCTCGAGGAGGTTGTGGGCCATGACCGGCATCATCACGTTGAGATCGAGATTTCCGTTTGCGCCGGCCCAGGTGATGGTGGTGTCGGCGCCGATCACCTGCGTGCAAACCATCATGACTGATTCGCAAATGACCGGGTTCACTTTGCCGGGCATGATCGAGCTCCCGGGCTGGGTGGCGGGCAATTGAATCTCGCCCAGGCCGCAGCGCGGACCGCTGCTTAGGAGGCGGATGTCATTGGCGATTTTGAAAAGGCTGACCGCAATGGTCTTGAGCTGGCCACTGGCCTCGACCACGCCGTCTTTCGCGCCCTGCGCTTCGAAATGGTTTTCGGCCTCGCGAAACGCGATCCCGGTTCGATGCTCGAGATGGCGCATGACTTTGCCGGGGAATTTGAGATGGCGATTGAGCCCGGTGCCAACTGCGGTGCCGCCGAGCGCGAGTTCCTGGAGCGCGGCAATCGCCTGCTCGGCGCGTCGTTTGCCGAAGCGAACCTGCTGCGCGTAACCGCCGAACTCCTGGCCGAGCCGGACCGGCGTCGCATCCATCAGATGGGTGCGGCCGATCTTGATCACATCGTGAAATTCCTTCGCTTTCGCGGAAAGTGCGTCGCCCAGTTTCTCGAGGGCCGGGATGAGACAATGCTGGAGCTGTTCGGCCGCGCTGATGTGGATGGCGGACGGGATCACGTCGTTGCTCGACTGACCCATGTTGACGTGATCGTTCGGGTGCACCGGCGCGCGGGCGCCGATCGGTTTGCCGGCCAGCTGGCAACAGCGATTTGAAATGACCTCGTTCGCGTTCGTGTTCGTGCTCGTGCCGGAACCGGTCTGGAAAATATCGAGCGGGAAATGCTCGTCGAGCTTGCCTTCCGCGACTTCCTCAGCCGCCTGGACGATGAGCGCGCTGCGGTCCGCGTCGAGTAATCCGAGGTCGTGATTGGCTTGGGCGGCGGCCCACTTCAACAAGCCAAGGGCGCGAATGAACGGACGTGAAAAGCGCCATCCGCTCACCGGAAAATTCAGGACCGCCCGCTGGGTCGAGGCGCCATAGAGAGCGGATTCCGGGACGGACATCTCGCCCATGGAATCCTTTTCCATGCGAGTCCGGCAGGCGCTCATGCGGTCCGTTGAACAGGAATCCGAGAGGTCGCGGGGCGGGCGTGGCCGTTCCGCGTCTGTGCTTTCTGGAAGACAGTGATGAACATGGGCGGAATATTTTGCAGACAGTACTCTGATTCGGCGCGGTCGAAAAAGGTGGCGTGCTGCCGAAGTTCGTTTGTCACCTGGTAGATGATAAAAGCGCCGCCGGGCCGAAGGGCGTCATAGGTATCCTGGAGGAGGGCGCGTTTCTTTTTGATCTCGAGAATGCTGAACGGAATGCCGGAGAGAATATAATCGCACTGCGCGATCCCGCGGCGCGCGAGTTCTTCCGCGAGACTGGTGGCGTCGCGATTGATGACGTGGACGCGCGGGTCGTCGGCAAATTGCCGCTCGAGATCGCGCGAAAAAGCAGGGTCCAATTCGAAGAGGAACAACTGCGAGTCGGCGCTCATGCGGTTAGCCAGCTCGCGGGAGTGAACGCCCTCGCCGGGGCCGTATTCGGCGATGGTGCGGGCCTGGCTGAAATCGATTTTGCTCGCGACTCTTTCCACGAGCGCCTTGGAACTGGGGATGATGGAAGCGATTCGAAACGGGTTTTGTAAAAACCGTTTGAAAAACAATGCGCTCATAAAGTTGCGAACAGTGAACCCCGGGCCCCCCATTGTCCAGCAACGATCTCGCCGGCACGCACGGGCGGGGCGGTAGCTTTTCGGATGTCGCGCTCGGTTGGGATGCCTCGGGCCAGGCCTTATTTGTGGAAACTTCTGCCAGGCGAAAACAGCTCTTCCTAAAGGCGAAATCGGCGATTGACACCTTTTCTAAAATTTATAATGCTCGTTCCCGGCGATAGTATTGCCACCGGCGCCGAAATTTCTGAACCTCCCCACCATGCACAACTTATTGACGGTCAAGGAGACGGCGAAATATCTCCGCATCCCCCTCCCGACCGTCTACTATTTGGTGCAGCGGGGACAGCTCCCGGCCATCCAGATCGGAGGTCGGTGGAGAATAAAAAAAGACTCTCTCGATAAGGATGTGTTGAAAGAGGACCGTTCCGGCCAGCCGACCGTGTTGGTGGTCGATGACGACGTCAGCCTGCAAAACCTGTTCAAAGTATTCCTAAAGAAAATCGGTTTCAGCCGGGTCGTGGTGGGCACGGTGAAAGAGGCGATCGCCGCGCTCAAAAAGCAGCATTTCGATCTTCTCTTTCTCGATTTGAAACTGCCCGATGGACCGGCCGACGACGTCTATGAGGCGGCGAAAGAAATCGATCCGGATCTTCCGATCGTTGTGATCACCGGATATCCCGACAGCAACATGCTCAATCGCATTCTGGCGAAGGGCCCCGTGACCGTTCTGAAGAAGCCGCTGAAGCCGGAACAATTGAAACAGACGGTGCGCATCCTCGGGCACAAGGAAGCAATCAAGCTGGCCGCCTGAGCAGATCGCCCTCCTGAACTACGACGGGCGCTTCAAGCGCGCCGATCTTTCCGCGCTCCGCCCTTGACTGGGCGCCGATCACTATTCACTTATCACGCCTGCACGGGCGCGGTTAGCTCAGTGGTAGAGCACTACCTTGACACGGTAGGGGTCACAGGTTCGAACCCTGTATCGCGCACCAT
>JACCZO010000388.1 GCA_013695925.1 Chthoniobacterales bacterium | reverse complement strand
GCACATCGTCCACGCCCTCGTCGGCGAGGGATGGGCCCATGGCGCGGAAGATAACCTGTTTGGAGGCGTTGCCGCCGATGATGACGCCACCAATCAGGACGCTATCTCCGGTCTCGACTGGACCGCGAGTGGAGATGTTCTGGAAACGATCCTCCGTGACAATGGCGAGAGCGCTGTGATGCATGTGGTTGCGACCATTGTGCGGAGTGGCCGCATACGGGAAGACGCGATTGTAGACGCTGTCGTTCTTACTCAAGTTATCGATCCCGTCTGCCGAAGTGATGATCGGATTAGCCGGATCACGCAGGTCGCTCAGGATCGCGGTTACCGCGATGTCGAGCACGTCGTCACCGAAACGGCGGCCGTTCGGCCAGCCGCCCGGGACGGTGCCATTATTGAAGAAGCCCGGCTGAACCGTGCTGGTGAGAGTGTCGCCGCCGAAGATACCGAGGCGGCTAAAGCCTTCGTCGTCCGGGTTGGCCAGAAAGTCAGCGCCGCCGCCGGCGAGCCGGGCGGGAGCGGTCGAGAGATCCACCTTAATGATGTCAGGAATGAAGATCCCAACAAGGTCAGTCCGGTCTTCCTCGATCGCAGTCATTTCGCCGTTGAAGAGGATGGCGTTAATAAGTTTCGCGAGCTCGGGTGAGAGAGCGTAATTACGGAACAGGGTCGCGTCTTCAGTCGGCTTGGTGCGGCTGTAAAGATCCTTATCCTTCAGCGCGACAAGGCCTTCGTTGAAGAGCGGGTTACCCTGGCGTCCGACCTGGACGAAAGGACCGGTGTTGATCGGAGGCTGGGAAGCAGGACCTTCTGAAAGGACGCGGGTGGTCTGTCGGCTGGTCGTGGCATAAACGCCGACCACCTGCTGGTCGCCCCCGAGATCGCTCACCGGGATTTGGAGAGCGATGGTGTGCACATTGAAGCCGGCCTGGCTATCGAAGACGGAGGTGCCCGTACGGAAGTTCAGGAGATCGAACACCGCCTGGATATCGGCATAGAAACCGTCTTCCCGCTGACCCGCGAATGACTTATAGCCGTCGCCCAGGTCCTGGATGGACATGGCCGTATATTGGTCGAGTTCAGCGTCCGTCGCCACACCGGGTTTGGCGACGTTTTCGCCGTTATCGCCGACGTTGTAGAGCGGGGTGGCGATGCCCTGGTTGTTCGGCGGAACGACTCCGGAGCCGAGTTCGGTCGAGATGTTGGTCCGACGATCGAGCTTGGTCACGGTGTAAGTCTGAGTCAGGTTCTGATTGGCATCGTCGACGGCGTTAATCACGCCAAGGAAGGACTGGAGAATGGTATCTTCGTTCTTAAAGGTCGTGGTAAAGCGGAACTGGTAGGAGACGGTGGCGGCGCCGGTGGCGACGTCATCGCCGAGGGCGACATCGATCGTGTAGAGAACGTTGTCGTCGAAGTTATACTTGTTGGGGCCGATGCCGGGCTCCTCGAAAGGATAGACGGCGAGTGCGGTTTCAAGCACTTTCACGCCGCCTTCTTCATGAAGAAAAGCGTAGACGTCTGTCGTGTTAGCCGACGGATCGAGCGTGATAAGAGGGGCATCCATGTGACTGGAAGCCCGGGCATCGCCCGGAAAAAGGGCGAGCGGGAAAAGGGCGGCGAGGGCGAGGCTGGCCAGCCCGAGGAATCGTTTGTTTTTCATTTGGCTTGGTTCGTTTCTTTCTTTTTGGATATCGGTTTGGTTGTTTGTATCTATCTGGAGGAGACCTGGGCGTGAGGGCGGGGGAGAAGAGCGAGCTTTTGTTCGAGAGCTACGCGCTCTGAAGGCATCAGCATTTGTTCCAGGGATTTGGCCTGGGTGAGATAAGTCTGGGTCTCGGCGGTTTGACCGGCCGCCGCGGCGATCACGCCGGCGTGGTAAAAGAGCCGGGCGTCCTTGGTCCCTTCCGCGAGCGCGGCGTTGATATTTTCCTGAGCCGTTTTCAGATCGCCCTTTTGCAAGGCGGCCCAGGCGATCGCGTCCCGGGTGAAGATATCCTGCCGCGCCTCCAACTCTGCTTTTGCGAGGCGAAGAGCGAGGTCCGGTTGATGGCCGCGCGTGGCGAGGAAAAGGGCATAGGTCCGCGGATCATTCACCGCTCCGGTCGCCTGGAGTTTCTTCTCGACGGCGGCGGCCTCTGCCGGCTGACCCGCGGCGCGCAAGGCGTCCGCCAGTGTCCAAAGATATTCGGGCAGCGGACTCTTTTCCGCGGCCGGGCGCAGAACCGCCACGGCCTCGGCCGGCTTGTCTTCTGCGAGAAGAACGCGACCGCGCATGAGAAGCGCCGCGGCGTAATCCGGCACGTATTTAGTCGCCAACTCCGTCGAGCGCTGGGCCGCGATCAGGTTGCCGGCCTGTAACTCATAAAGGGCAAGCCGAGTGTAAGCCCAGGCCACCGGTTCGGGTTCGAGAATGCTCCCGCCCGTGACCGCGTAACGAATCGCCTGGATGGCCCCGGGGAGATCGCCCTTCAACCAGCGCATGTAAGCGACCCGGCTGTAAGTCTGGAGGCACGGTTTGAGGTCCACCATTTTTTGGTAGGCATCGACCGCTTCGTCGAGCCGGCCCTGCTCCATCAGGGCGTCGCCCAGGAGCGCGTAATCGAAAACAAAAGTCCGCTGCGCCACGAGTGCGCGGGCGACGGTTTCCGCTTCCTTAAAACGATGCAGCACGTGGTAAATGTGGCCGCGCAACAGTTCGCCATCGGCTGAACTGGGGACCTTCTGCGCGATCGCATCAGCGCACTGTTCCGCCAGTTTGTAGTAGCCCGGATCGCTGCTGATGCGGGCCTTTTCGACAAATGTCCAGCCCAGCCTCTCCAGGAGGGCAGGGGCTTGATCGGGGGTGGTCTTGATTCGGGCTTGAAGCTTCGCGATGTCCTGGTCGATCTTGTCCTTGCCGCCCAACGGCGTGAGGACTAACTGGAGCGGAGTAGAAGCAACCGCGGCGGGCGTGGCGGCTGGCGCGGCGACCTTCTTTTGCGGCACTCCATGCCGCCAGGCGCCGAACCCGATGAGCGCAGCCAGCGCCAGGATGATGGTAGGTAAGAGAAATCGTCGCATATATGCACCCCTCGTGGGTTATATCTACGAGCGGCATCTGGGTATCGGATGCAAAGCCACGGCGTTTTTATCGCTACAGCGAAAATAAATGCCGTCGACCGACAGCGGAATTGGTCGGACCCGTTACGCGAGGTCTGGAACAGCCTCGGGATGATACTTGTGCCAGTATCGGGTTGAAGCCGAAACCGCCATGAAGCTCGGGTCGGCCGTCTCGTAGTCGGCCACTCTTCCCTCCGCCGCACCGGAGCCGCGAATGTCATTCGCCTCGTAGGCGGCGAAATCCTCGATCAACTCGGCTTCGATTCGGCCTTTGCGCAGTTCATCGCGGAACCAATCCGCCCAGCGGCGGACCCGCTCTGCCAGCGCGTCGAAGTGTCTGGGTAGATCGCCGGTCACGCGCCCGAAATGCGGCAGGTAAAGATGTTTTACCGGCAAGGCGCGCATCCGGTCGATCGATTCCAGCCAGGATTCGACGTGCAATTCCGGCGGCACGAATGGGGGGACGGGCGGACCGTCATCGAGTTGCACGCCGGCGACGTCGCCGCCAAAAAGATTCTCTTCCCACTGATAAACGT
>JACCZO010000367.1 GCA_013695925.1 Chthoniobacterales bacterium | reverse complement strand
CGAAGTCGTCGCCGCCCGGGCCCGGGTCGGTCCCGACCATGAGGGCGGTGCCGTGCAGGATGGCGAAATACTTCACGGGCGGGACCCGTGGGGCGAGTCGATTGACTGGTTTTCGCGTGGCCATGTTGAACAACGATAACCCCAGATCGAATGTCGCGCTCTCCGCGGATTGGCAGAATCGAGGAACGCTTTGGCGCCGGGGCGATGGCCGGCGGCAATTATTTATTCGTTAGGCAGGCCGCCCGGGCGGGCGCGGCTCTTGCCACGCCCGGAGAATTGAGGTGACAGCGCGGAGCGACCTGCGGCATCCTGCGCGGCGATGCAGGATCAGCCGGTGCGGTCGAAACCGTTTCTCTATTTCTTTCTCGTTCTACCCTACGACATCAATATTGGCTTGGTCAGCGTCGCCCTGCCGTTCGTTCTCGTTCGCGAGGGCTTCTCGGTCGCGACCGCGGCCTCCGTCGTTGCGGTTGGTTTGGCGGTCAACCTTTGGCGATTCGCGGGCGCGCCGCTGGTTGATCTCACCCTCAGTCTGCGGCGGTGGTATTCGTTAGGCTTGGGTGTTTCTTCGGTATCGCTGCTCCTTCTCGGTCTCCTCGCGCTGAGATGGCTGCGAGGGCGGCCCATGCTCGTTAGGCAGGAGGCAGAGTTTATTTAAATACCATGAGCCGGGATTTTGAAGAGCTTGATTTTCGGAAAACGCCCCTCGGCGAGGTGAGTCTGCGCCGGCGTCGCATCTTGTCGTTAGGCGGGATGGAGGTTTTCGAGGTCCAGCTGGGCGATGCCTTTCTCATGTCGAGTCTCTTCCACGAGGTGGAAGTGGCACTTGCTCATCTCGCACTCTCGGAGCTGGGCGGGGATTCATGGGATGTGGTCGTCGGCGGGCTCGGGCTTGGTTATACCGCGGTCGCGGCCCTCGAACATCGGGAAGTGGCGTCGCTTCTCGTGGTGGATGCTCTCGCGCCCGTCATCGAATGGCACGAGAAAGGTCTGGTGCCGCTCGGGCAAACCCTGACCGGGGATCCGCGTTGCCGGCTCCTGCTGGCTGATTTTTTCGCCGGCGCGCGCTCGGTGGATGGTTTCGATCCGGAACAACCGCGCCGGCTTTTTCACGCCGTCCTGCTCGATATCGACCATTCGCCGCGTCATCTGCTGCACCCGACTAACGCTGCCTTCTACGAGCCAGATGGTTTGCGCGCGCTCGCTGCTCATTTGCATCCCGGCGGCGTCTTTGCCCTTTGGTCCGATGCTTCGCCGGAGGATGAATTCCTCGATGCGCTCGGCGCCGTTTTCGCGACGACGCGCGCGCACATTGTGACCTTCCCGAATCCGCTGCTGGATGGCACTTCGGAGAGCACCGTCTATGTCGCGACCAAGGCCGAAGGGCCTCAGGCTTTGCCGCCGAAGGTGACGTAGTCGTCGAGATCGAGCAGGTCGAACCAGGTCTTCACGTCTTCGCGGTCCTTGTTGAATTCGCCGAGGCGCTTGGCGAAAAACTGCATCGTCTCGACATCGCTATCCGGACCGCGTTCGTTGAAATAGGCGCTCCACTGCTGGATCTCCCAGGGGCCACGTTTGTGCGGCGCGTTCTCTTCGATCCACTTCAACATCTCGCCGTCGCTCTTGCCGGTCGCGAGCTCGGCTTTCAGTTGCTCGGCCGTGATCCCGGTGAAGCGGAACCAATGATAATCGGCCGGGTTATTATATTTGAATTCGCCCGCCGTCCCGGCCAGCTCGGCCCGGCCTTTGTCGAGAATGCGCGGGAGCACGACATAACCGCCGAGGCGGACCCGCGGGCTGCGCGGTGGACGTTGGGTGAGATCGGGCGCGTGTCTCAAATTTTCTTTCATGCCTCAACCTAGCAGCGCCGGGTCTTTGGCCAAGAGCGCGCCGGCTCGAGCCGGCAGGAATTTCGCTCGTCAAAAAAATCAGCGGCAAATTGGAAAAGGTGACGGACAAGCTGGGCCACATCGCGCAACTGAGCGACGCCGACTTTTACGATGCGGCGGTCGAGATCGAGAGCATCGCGGCGGT
>JACCZO010000362.1 GCA_013695925.1 Chthoniobacterales bacterium | reverse complement strand
CCGTTTCCCTGCGCCGGAGGCCATTCAACTCAACGACCTCGCCGTTGCGCCCGACGGCACGCTTTACGTCACTGATTCGGCAAGCGGCACCCTCTTTCGCAGGAAGCCGAAGGAGACAACCCTGACGCGTTTCGGCGAGGCGGGCGGGCTCCGCGGCGCGAATGGAATCGCGCTCGCCCCCGACGGAGCGCTCTACGTCACCTTGTCTACCGGGATCGCGCGCGTGGATGCGACCACCGGCGAGCCGACCAGATTGCCGCAACCCGACGACGTTGTGACCGGCGGGATTGACGGCCTCTATTGGCACGACGGTGATTTGTTCGGCATCCAAAACGTCACGAACCCCGGACGTGTCGTCCGGATCGCCTTGACGGACAAAGGCGCCCGGATTGCGGGTCTGACGGTCCTGCAATCGCATCATCATCCCGAGTTCGCCGAACCGACCACCGGCGTCATCGCGAACGGCGCGCTCAATGTCATTGGCAATTCCTACGTCGGGCACTTCCAGCCCGATGGCACCATCAAGGACGCCGCCGAACTGAAGGGGACCGCCATCATCGCCGTCCCGCTGCGACCGCGGGGACGTGAAGCGGTAACGAACGAGCAGGATCGATGAGCGCGGCAAAGGAAGGACCAAGGGCGCCGCCCGACAACGCCAAGCGTCTCGCAGTGGGCAAGACCATCGAGGACGGCGACCTGCATTGGAACGCGACCGTAAAACACTGGGTCACCGTCACCCCGCAAGGCGAAGAGCGAATCGAGCCCGGCCAGGACGGCTTCTACTACCGCAAGAACGCCGATCTCTAGCCGGAAGCCGGGCCACGGACGACCGATCGGGCTGAAAGCTCTCAGCCCGAATTGCCGAGTTGCTCCAGCTCATTCAGGACCCGGATCGTGCGCTTCATGGGCTTTCAAGCTTTCCATAGTGTCGCTGGTTTGCTAGGCTGAACGCGTCGCAATGGGATCCATAACTACATCAAAATATACTGGCAAACCTAAGATAATCGTCGTCTCGGGAGTGGGTTTGGTCGCTCAAGTTGCGCATCCCACCTCGTTGAGATGGACCGCTACTCAGGCGCTTGAAACGCTGGTCCGCGCAGCTTCTAAACTTCCAGAGTCTGTTGAACTTCTGATCGCTGGCGCTGGTTTCATTTCCTTGGCCTATGGTGGGAAACAGGAAAGCAAAAGTCAGATGCGCCAAGCTGAGTTTCTAGCGCGATTACACGATTGGACTCACGCGACCATAACAAATTTGCTGCTTTCAGTGCCGGCTTCAAACCGTGAGCTCGTTTTCGGCATTGACGTCGATGTTCAAGGTGTGCGTTCAGGTCAATTCATGGCGTGGGTCGGTCGCAGCGGTCTTGTCCTTATCCCGAAACGCTACCCCTCGGGTGCGGAGGATAGGTTCCTAGCCGGAGTCGACGCCGCGCATTCCAGTTCCTATTCTCGCATCCTGGACACTAACGTTGGCCCGACTCTCATGCTGGTTTGCCATGATGCCCAAGTGTTCAATCACCGCAACCAGGCTAACGTCAAACGGGCCAAAAGAGTCACCGCTCGAACCCGCGCAGCCGGGGAACTTCAAAGAAGGGTAAATCGCCGGATTACTTGGGGATTGAATGCAGTCCATGAGATCAAGAGCCAGCCAAATACTCTCACGTTCAGGAATTCGTACCGCCAACTGAGGGATGACTTACAGCCTGACATCCGCGTCTGCGCTGGAACCGGGTATGACCAAAAGAGCGTTCAGCCCCACGCAGTTCCAGCACTACTGGACCGCATGACAGCTCCACCCGCGCTTTCGCTACCCAAAATCATCATATTTGCGTAGCAGCCCCATTTATCGTCTCCAAAGATTCGGTTGCAAGTGTTAGAACAGTTATCGCCTCTTCACTAAGAGTGTCACGGCAAACATTCGACGGCAGGCGATGAGCTCGGCAAGAGTGTTCATCACAGTCCCTGGAGCATCTGGCGGGTTTTGCGGAGAACTTCACGATCTTCCTCCGATATACCGTCCGGGTGGAAATGCATCACTTTGTTCCGGATCGAACGAATTTCTTCCAGCCTCAAACTGAAAGCTCCACAATCGAGAAGGAGGTGAAGCCTGTCCCAAATTTCCGGGCGAGCGAAGGCTCGCGCTAGTTCTCCAAAAGAGAGGTCATCGACAGAGCTGACCTTAGCGATTCGATCGGTATCGGCTGGGTTTACGAGTTCCTTCACCGCAGATGATGACAACCTTGTTTTCTCAAGGATGGCACGGAGGTGATGTTCGATTTGCTCAAGGAAAAGGAATGGCTCGGATAGGGTGACGAATTGGCTGGCGATATCCCGCGCGCTAACCAAGCCACAGATGGCGCCTTTCGACCGGACCAGCACGGCTTCGCCTTCCACGATATCGCGAACGGCGTCGAAGAGCGGAGTGTCGATTTCTACAATGCGAACGGGAGCCAGATAGTGTTGGACGGTATCCGTGGGACGTTTTGCAGCGCGCGCTTTGCCGATAGTGCGCCAACTAATGATTCCATCGACCGTCCGTTCGCCGCTCATCACCGCGAGATAGGCGGTGTCGTTCTGCATCATCAGAGTGATTGCCTTGGTGACGGTGTCGTTCCGTGAAATTCGTAATGGCGGACGGTTCGCGGCCTCCAATTGGCCAATCGTGAGAACGACTTCACGTTCTTCGTTCGCGACCGATAGATTCTCGCCGGCGGCTTCTTCCTTTTTCTCCTGCTTGACCGTCGCGGCGGTTTTAGACTGAAGAAGAATTTGGCTATCGATATGAACGACTTCGAAACTGGGAACTGTCTCAAGTTTTTCTTTGCGCAAGGCTTTGCGCACTTGCGCGGCGACGTGCCGGCCTCTCCGCTGCTGGCCGAAGAGTGCGAGGAGCTGCCGAACCGTAAGCTTCTTCGCGCCTTTTCGTCTTATCTGTTCCGCGGCTTCTTTGAATTCGATCATCCGCTCCCTACGCTTTCGACCCTGATGGCTTTTCCGAGCTCGCATCTATTAGGTAGATGTCTGGAGACTTCTCCATAC
>JACCZO010000312.1 GCA_013695925.1 Chthoniobacterales bacterium | reverse complement strand
GAGCCGTCTGCCGGTGATCGTGGCCGGTGACCTGAACGACGTTGCCTGGTCCGAAACCACAACCCTGTTCCGAAAAGTGAGCGGCCTGCTCGACCCCCGAATCGGACGTGGGATGTTCAACACCTTCAACGCGCGCCACTGGTACGTTCGCTGGCCGCTTGACCACATCTTTCACAGCCGGCATTTCACGGTGTCGCGAATCACGCGTCTGCCTGACTTCGGATCCGATCATTTCCCGCTGCTGTCGGAGCTGGTGTATGAAGACGGTCGGGTTGCCGATCAGGATGGGCCAGACGCAAGCGCCAAAGACCAGCAACAGGCCGAGCAGAAAATCGACGAACGTTCAGCCGGACTCGTGGAAGTTCATCGTCCCGGCGAGCATGCGCGGTGACACACCAACGATCGCAGCGCGGCAACCGCGAACATCCTCCAATCTCCATCAGGATTCGATCATGAGAAAAATTGCGGTCACGATGACCCTGCTGGCGGCGTTGCTCGCTGCGTGCACTCCGGTCGCAGACAAAGCGGGCAATCCGCCCGCTCAGCCGCTGCCAAGGGACACCCATTCGCACGCCCGGCCCGAAGAGGCGCGTGTCACTCACGTATCGCTCGATCTCATTCCGAATTTCGCCACCCGCCGGATTTCCGGTACGGCACGCCTCGTCATCGAGCGAGCGCCGTCCGCCGATAGCATCATCCTCGATGTCCGGGACCTCACGATCAAGCGCATCATCGATTCGCGAGGCACACCGCTGGGCTTCAGCACCGGCGCGGCGGCAGAGTTCGTGGGTTCCGCGCTCGCCGTGGCGCTGCCCGCGAACGGGGACACCATCGTCATCGACTACGAGACAGCGCCGTCTGCGGCTGCGGTACAGTGGCTTCAGCCCGCGCAAACGGCGGGCGGCAAGCTGCCATTCATGTTCACCCAGGGGCAGGCGATCCTCACCCGAACGTGGATTCCCACCCAGGACGGGCCGGGAATGAGGCAGACTTACGACGCAACCGTGCACGTGCCGGCCGGAATGCGCGCGGTCATGAGTGCGGCCCATGCGGGTACTGACGGCGAGAAAGACGCCGAAGGCAGGACGGTATTCCGGTTCCGGATGGCCAATCGCATCCCGCCATATCTCATCGCGCTCGCCGTCGGCGATATAGCGTTCCGTCCCATCGGCGCCAACACCGGCGTTTACGGAGAGCCGAGCGTTGTCGCACGGGCGGCAAACGAGTTCGCCGAAGTGGACCAGATGATTGCCGCCGCTGAAAAACTGTATGGCCCATATCGCTGGGGCCGCTACGATATTCTCGTGCTGCCACCGTCATTTCCCTTCGGAGGCATGGAGAACCCCACCCTGACCTTCGCCACACCCACCATTCTTGCCGGCGATCGGTCCCTGGTCAGTCTCGTGGCGCATGAGCTGGCGCACTCGTGGTCGGGCAACCTCGTGACGAATGCAACGTGGAACGATTTCTGGCTCAACGAGGGGTTCACGACCTACATCGAGTCACGCATCATGGAGGAGCTGCGAGGAAAACCGTACGCCGACATGCTGCGCGTACTTGGCCGGCAGGACATGCTTGCAGCGGTAACCGACGCGGGCGGACCACAGGCACCCGATACGCGCCTGAGTCTCGATCTCACGGGGCGCGACCCCGATGCCGGCCTGACGGATATCGCCTACGAGAAGGGTGCCGCTTTTCTGCATACTGTCGAGTCGGTTACCGGGCGCGAACGGCTCGATGCGTTCCTGCGGGACTACTTCGATCATTTCGCCTTTCAGCCGATTACGTCCGAACAGATGGTCGCGTACATGGACGAAAAACTCCTCAGAGCCGGCGAAGCCGAAAGGATCAATGTCCGCGGGTGGATTTTCGAGCCTGGCGTGCCAGCCAATATTCCGGCGGTCAGTTCCGAAAAATTCACGGCTGTGGACGCTCAGGTGCAGGCGTGGAAGAACGGTGGCGCGGCGTCGGCGCTGACGACTTCGCAATGGTCGACTCAGGAGTGGCTGCACTTTCTCCGCGCCCTGCCCGACACGATCGCGGCAGCGCGACTCGCGGACCTCGACCGTGCTCACAAGATGT
>JACCZO010000275.1 GCA_013695925.1 Chthoniobacterales bacterium | reverse complement strand
AATCCGGTTTGGGCCGGCTTTTTTTCTACGACATTTTCGATCAGGAACCTTCTCTGCTCGGCCGCTACGACGCCGTCTTCCTCCTCGACGTCCTGGAACATATCGAGGACGACAAATCCTTTCTCGTCGCGGCACTGCACCACCTGCGGCCGGGGGGCATGCTCATTGTCAACGTGCCGGCGAGCATGTGGCTTTACAGTCGCTACGATACGGCGGCCGGCCACGTGCGCCGCTACCGTGGCGCGACCTTGGCGAATGCCTTTGCCCAGGCCGGCATCCGGCCGGAGGGATTGCGCTACTGGGGAATGTCGATGGTGCCAGTGCTGCTCCTGCGGAAAGCTTTTCTCCGCCTGACGAACCCCGCCGCAACCATCCGCCTCGGGTTTGCTCCGCCGAACCCGGCCGCGCGTCTCGTTCTTAGCAGCCTGATGAAGTTCGAAACGGCTTTACCTTTCCCGGGGCCGTTTGGGACCTCCTTGCTGGCCTGGGGACGGCGCGAGAGCGACCGCAATGGATAAGTTCGCCAAGGTCGCCGAGTGTCTCGCGAAACTCACCGCGCTCCTCTTGACTGTGGTCTATCTCGTCACGGGAGTGACCTTTCTCTGTCTCGATTATTGGCCGGTCACCGGATCGGACTTCTGGCGGATCTATTACACTTGCCTGACTTCTTCCTGGATAGAGAGCGCTTTGTTGAAGTTCAACAATCACTCCTTGTTCTTTCCCTCCTTTATCTGGCTGTCGGATCTGCATTTCTTCCACGGCAACCAGACCATACTCTTTGGTGTCGGCCTTGCTTTGCAGGCAGCCTCTACCTTCCTTCTCCTCCTGCCGATCTGGCGTGACCCAGGCCTGGATGTCACTGGTAAGTATCTCGGCACTCTCACGATAATTTGCGGGAGTTTCTGGATGGGTCGGGCCACGATCACAACGTCCGGAGGATTTAACTGCATCACTTCTCTGGTCATGCTGAGCGCAGCGGCCGGTTTTCTTATCCTGCCAAGGATGCGGACCGTCTCAACCCCTACATGGCGAACGACGACGTTGCTCATCTGCGCCGGGTTTGTGGCGACCTTCAGTTTTGGAAGTGGCATGGCCGTCTGGCCCACCTTCCTCCTCCTGGGTTGGAATTTGCGCGTGCCCAGGCGATCCCTCGCAATCATTGCTTTCGCCACTCTCGTAGCGTTGCTCATCTTTAGTCTTTTACCGCCGCCGGAGGACAGTTCCGCTCTCTGGGAAAGCCTCAGTTCACTTGGACTCATCTTCGCTGCCTTGCTCAAGCAGCTTTGCTCGCTCATCGGCGCTCCCATTTTCTACTCGATCAGCGCCTGGCACGGAGCCAAACCCACCGCCGCACTCATCCAAACCTCCGGCTGGCTTCTCTGGGGAGGCGCGGCTGGTCTTGCCCTCTCCGCCATCGTGGTCACGGCGCGACTCACCCGCAGAGACCTCGACGGTAGAAACATGGAGTTTGTTGGCCTGGCGCTGATCACCTTCAACCTTTTTGTCCTCCTTTCCGTCGTGGCCTCGCGGGCGCAACTGTTCCTGGAAATTCCCGTGGACGTCGCGGCGCCGCGATACCTTTTCTGGTCCTCGTTTTTTTGGGCGGGACTGCTTTTGGTTGCCCTTCATCACGCCCTGCTCAGGCGCTGGTTGCGCTGGCCCTGCATCCTCCTTGCTCTCACTTTCCCCATCGTGGGCTGGCAATTCCATCGCAACGAAGGATCTCATTGGAGATTTGCCCGGGTCCTTTTGGAACAAGGCGCGACGAGCCTCATCAATGACGTGGTTGATCCAGCCCGGCAGATCATCCCCGACCAGGAACAAATCGACTTCCTGGTGCCGCTCCTCCGTGCCCGCCGGCTCGACATGTTTGCGGCGGGGTTGCAGGACTGGATCGGTCAGCCTGCGACGCAGCTTTTCCAAGGACGTCAGGACGAAAGAGACTTTCGGGGTCGTGCCAGCCTGCAGCGTCTGATCGGCGGAAAAGATCAGGGCACCGCCATCAAAGTGACTGGGCATCTGGCGGTCGCGGAACTCGCACCTCCGTCCGCGATGATCATCGTCGATCCTGCGGAAAAAGTGGTCGGCATTGCCCGCTCATCCAACACCTGGCCGCTCTGGAACTCGCTCTTCTACGCCAACCGGATGCCCAATGGGCAGATCCTCGGGTATATCCGAAACCACCAGCCGGGGGCCCAGTATTTCCTCCGCGCCGCCAGCCCGGACGGGGTCTCCAGGCAGAAGATTAGAATCGCCCCTTCGCCGCGCTAGCGGGCAACCCCTCCGGCGCGGTTGCTTGACACTCTTAGGCCGCCTCATAGGGTAAACCCTCCGCGGACACCGCGGCGCTTTCTGTGACGAACATCGCCGCTTTTCACCGCTCATCTGTCGGCCGGAAAATGATTGTGGCGGTCACCGGGCTCGTTCTGATCCTTTTCGTCATCGGCCATCTCCTCGGCAATCTCCAGATCTTCCTCGGTCCGGAATGGATCAACGGTTACGCCGAAAAACTGCGCCAACTCGGGATGCTGCTGTGGGTCATTCGCGGCGGACTGCTCATCGCCGTTCTCCTCCACATCTACTACACCATCCGCCTGGCGATCGAAAACCGCCGCGCCCGGCCCGAGCGTTACAAGCGCAAGGACACGGTTAAGGCCACCTTCGCTTCCCGCAGCATGGTCTTGAGCGGGCTCATTCTCCTCGCTTTCATCATCTATCACATTCTCCATTTCACAGTCCGGGCGACCGATCCGCGCTTTAACACGCTCCCGCTCGATCCGCTTAATCATTACGACATCTATTCGATGATGATCTACGGATTCCAGAACCCGCTCGTCTCCGGCTTTTACCTGCTCTCAATGTTCCTTCTCGCCCTCCACCTGAGCCACGGCTCCTCCAGCTTTTTCCAATCGTTAGGCTTGAACAATCAAAAGCTCACCGCCCGCCTGGCGCGGGGCGGCCGGATCTTCGCCTGGCTCCTCTTCCTCGGTTACAGCTCGATTCCCGTGGCCGTTCTCCTCGGCTGGGTGAAACTGCACACCCGCTCATGACCGGCACGCTCGATTCCAAAACGCCGGACGGCCCGCTCCCTGAAAAATGGCGGCGGCACCAGAACAACTCCAGGCTCGTCGCGCCTAACAATCGCCGAAAATTCGAGATCATCATCGTCGGCACCGGGCTGGCCGGCGGCTCGGCCGCCGCGACCCTCGGTGAGCAGGGCTACAACGTAAAATCGTTCTGCTACCAGGACAGCCCACGCCGCGCCCACAGCATCGCCGCCCAGGGCGGGATCAACGCCGCGAAAAATTACCCTAACGACGGCGACAGCGTTTACCGGCTTTTCTACGACACGATCAAGGGCGGCGATTTCCGCTCCCGCGAAGCGAACGTTTATCGCCTGGCCGAGGTTGCCAATTCCATTATCGACCAGTGCGTCGAGCAGGGCGTGCCGTTTGCCCGCGAATACGGCGGCCTGCTCGCCAATCGTTCCTTCGGCGGCGCCCAGGTCTCGCGCACCTTTTACGCCCGCGGCCAGACCGGGCAGCAGCTCTTGTTAGGCGCGTATCAGGCCCTCAGCCGTCAGATCGCGGCCGGCACGGTCACGATGTTTCCGCAGACCGAGATGCTCGATCTCGTCCTGGTCGACGGCCACGCCAAGGGGATCATCACCCGCAACCTCATCACAGGCGAAATCGTTAGGCACGCGGCCGACGCCGTCGTCCTCGCCACCGGCGGCTACGGCAACGTCTTTTACCTTTCGACCAACGCCCGCGGCTGCAACGTTACCGCCACCTATCGGGCCTACAAAAAAGGCGCCCTCTTCGCCAACCCCTGCTACACCCAGATTCATCCCACCTGCATCCCGGTCAGCGGTGATTATCAATCCAAGCTCACCCTCATGTCGGAGTCACTGCGCAACGACGGCCGCGTCTGGGTCCCGAAGCGGAAGGAAGATTGCGCGAAAGCGCCTAACGACATCCCGGAAGCCGATCGCGATTATTATCTCGAACGCAAATACCCCAGCTACGGCAACCTCGCTCCGCGCGACATCTCTTCCCGCAGCGCCAAGGAAGTTTGCGATGAAGGGCACGGTGTCGGTCCGGGCGGACGCGGTGTTTATCTCGATTTCAAGGATGCGATCGCGCGTCTCGGCGAAGACACGATCCGCGAGCGTTACGGCAATCTCTTCGACATCTACGAGAAGATTACCGGCGACAACGCCTACCACGCGCCGATGCGGATTTATCCCGCGGTCCATTACACGATGGGTGGTCTTTGGGTGGACTATAATTTGATGAGCAACATTCCCGGCCTGCACGTCATCGGCGAAGCCAATTTCTCCGATCACGGCGCGAATCGTCTCGGAGCCAGCGCCCTCATGCAGGGTTTGGCCGACGGCTATTTCGTCCTCCCCTACACTCTGCCTAACTATCTCGCCGGCCAGCTCGGCAAACGCCCGGCTACCGATCACCCGGAATTTATCAAGGCCGAGGCTGACGTGCGCGAACGCACCAGGCGCATGCTCGAGGTCGACGGCAAACGCTCCGTCGATTCGTTTCACCGCGAGCTCGGACTTCTCCTTTGGGACAAATGCGGCATGGCCCGCAATGCCGCCGGCCTCCAGGAGGCGATCGCGCGCATCCCGCAACTGCGCGAAGAGTTTTGGAGCAACGTCAACGTCCCGGGCTACGGCGAGACTTTTAATCAATCGCTCGAGCGCGCCGGGCGCGTCGCCGATTTCCTCGAGTTCGGCGAATTGATGTGTCGCGACGCCCTCGCCCGCGACGAATCGTGCGGCGGACATTTTCGTGAGGAACATCAAACGGCGGAAGGCGAAGCCCTGCGCAACGACAAAGAATTCGCCGACGTGTTCGCCTGGGAATACCAGGGCGGCCCGGCGCCCGAACCGAAACTGCACACCGAGCCGCTCGTCTTCGAGTCGGTCCATTTGGCGACCCGGAGCTACAAATGAGGAGGGCTGATCATTTACCGCAGAGAGCGCAGAGGACGCAGAGTCTGAGTCTGCTTCTTCTCTGCGAACTCTGCGTCCTCTGCGGTTACCCATCCCGATGAATTTCAAACTCAAGATATGGCGCCAGACCACGCGTGAGGCGAAGGGCGAGCTCAAGTCCTACGAGATAGAGGACATCTCGCCGGCGACGTCGTTCCTCGAGATGCTCGACATCCTCAACGAGCAGCTCACGACCAAAGGCGCAGAGCCGATCGCGTTCGACTCCGATTGCCGCGAAGGCATCTGCGGCATTTGCAGCCTAACGATCAACGGCGAAGCGCACGGGCCTTCCCATCCCGCCGCGGCCTGCCAGCTTTACATGCGCGAGTTCAAGGAGGGCGAAACGATCACCGTCGAGCCGTTCCGGGTCCGCTCTTTCCCGATCGTGAAGGACTTGGTCATCAATCGCTCCGCCCTCGATCGCATCGTGCAGGCGGGCGGCTTCGTCAGCGCGCGCACCGGCTCCGCCCCGGAAGCCAATTCGATCCTGGTCCCGAAACATAACGCCGATGTCGCGATGGAAGCAGCCGCCTGCATAGGTTGCGGCGCCTGTGCGGCGGCCTGCCCAAACGCCTCCGCCATGCTCTTCACCGCCGCGAAAATTTCTCATCTCGCCCTCCTCCCCCAGGGCCAGCCGGAACGTTCGCGGCGCGTCCTGCGCATGGTTAGGCAGATGGACGAGGAAGGTTTCGGCAATTGCACAAACACCTACGAGTGCGAAGCCGTTTGCCCGGCCGAAATCAGCGCCAGCTTCATCGCCAGGATGAACCGCGAGTATGCCATCGCCAGCCTGCGCGAGCGGATGGGCGAATAAGCCCGCCCGCTTCAGCCTAACGACTCGCCCAGCAAATTCTCCTGCCGCGCCGTCTCCCGCCAGCGCACGATTTCCACCCCGCTGATGCAGAAGAGAACCCAGGCCGCGCCTTCCACCACCGCGATCAGCGCATCGCTCAACAGCGTCACCTTCAGGTAAAGACTGCTCAGCGTGATGAGGAGGACGAGCAGGACGCTTCCGATCATGACCAGCGCGCGCCAGCGCCAGCGGCGCAGCGTGCGTACGAGAACGAAGGCGAGCGTTCCGTAGACGACGGTACTGGTGAGAAGGTCGCCATCGAGCGGACCGAGATTCGCGCCGTGCCCAAAGTGGGGCCGGCCGCCGCTGAAGATGAATTTCAAAACAATGTCGAGCACGATGCCGCCAGGCGCGGCGATGAGCATCAGGCGCAGACGATGCCGGTTGTGGCGACTGAGGACGAGGGCGACGAGATAGAGTCCGGCCAGCCAATAAGCCGAGCCAAGGTGCGCGAAGAACACCATGACCGAGCTCATCGACCCGCCGGAGTGGTGCGCAAACCATTCCATGACTTTGAAATCCGCCGCCAGGAACCAGCCGCGCGTTCCGATTCGTTCCAGCAACCCGCCGAAAATCGCCACCGCGGCGAGGAGCAGGAATATCCCCATCGTGAGGTGAATCCCAAGAAAACCTCGCGGCGAAAACCGCTGCTCCAGCCAGTCGATTTGGCGGGCAAAACGCCGCCGAAAGCGCACCACGAAAGGGCGGGCGCAGAATTGCCTCCACCATTCCCGAATCTCCAACTCGCGGCTCGTCACCCCGCGCCAGAGGACGATGGTCACCACCACCATCGCGCCCAGAATTGCAGCGATCACGCCCGCGCGCCCGATCCAGCGATCGACCAAGTGCCAGCTCTGCCCAAAAACATAGCCGAGCAGCGAAAAAATCACCGCCCAGAGGACACAGCCAATGGCATAGAAAATGAGAAAGCGCATGTAGGGCATCCGCGCCGCGCCGGCCAGGAACGGCATCAGCGCCCGCCCGACGTGAAGGAAATGCGCGAAGAGCACGCTCAGGCCGCCGTAGCGGAGAAAGAAGGCGTCCATCCGATCGAGCCGCTCCGGCCGGACCCAGAATTTTTTGCCATGGAGCCGCAGCCAATCGCGCCCCAGCCGGCGGCCAAATTCGTAGCCAATGCTGTCCCCCACGATCGCCGCCGAAGCCACCACGATCATGAGCACGCGGACGTCGAGTAGCTCCTGCCCGGCGAGAAAACCGGCCACCATCACCATGCTTTCGCCCGGCATGAAAAA
>JACCZO010000265.1 GCA_013695925.1 Chthoniobacterales bacterium | reverse complement strand
CGCGGTCCAGTCGAGACCGGAGATAGCGTCCTGATTGGTGGCGTCATCATCGGCGGCAACGCCTCCAAACAGGTTATCTTCCGCGCCATGGGCCCATCCCTCGCCGACGAGGGCGTGGACGATGTGCTGGCTGATCCGACTCTCGAGATTTACCAGGGCGACACCTTGATCGCTTCGAACGATAACTGGAGAGACACGCAGGAGGCGGAAATCATTGCCACTGGGCTCGCCCCGCAGAACGACTTGGAATCGGCAGTCGTGCTGACTGTCTCGCCCGGTGCTTACACCATGATTGTTCGCGGGAAGGACGGAACCACCGGTAACGGGTTGGTTGAAGGCTACGACCTTGATCAATAAGAAATCTTCGGAGCGTGGCGAACTTTTGCGTCAAGCCCATCAAATGTTGGTGTGAGTAGCTTGCGGGTCGGTCGGATGAACTTCGATCGGCCCGCTCGCTTATCGCCCCCAGCGCAACGAACCTTGAAATCTCCAACCTTATGACACGCCTGGCGATCGGTTTGCTATTTCTGCTTTCGGCGCTGGGTGCCTTTGCGCACGATCCGGGCTTAAGCTCCGTCCACCTGCAACTGGAGCCGGGCAATCTCAGCACGGTCCTGACCTATAACGAGAGTGATATCTCGACCGTGATCGCGGAAGATCCGGAAGCCGTCCGGCAAGGTGGAAGCAAGATTCAAAGTAAATTGGACGCCCTTGCCCGTCGTGCCTTGAGTCTCGAGGTGGGCGGCGTACAGATGGAGCCCGCCTCCACCGCGGCAAAGCTAGATCAGAACAAGAACGTCGAGTTTACCTATAGTTATCCTTGGACATCCGGAGTCCAGCCCATCACGGTTCGTTCGCAACTCGTCCCGGAGATGCCTTTCGGTCATCGGCAGTCGTTCGTCGCGCTGGGCGCTTCCGGCAATGAACTCGCGCGTGGCCTTTTCAGTAGCCGGGAAACCACGGCGACATTCGTCCCCGATGAAGCCGCCGGCCCCCCTTCCAGTCACACCTTCCTCGACTTTTTCTTGTTAGGCATTCAGCATATTCTGACCGGCTACGATCATCTGCTCTTTCTTTTCGGTCTCCTGATTGTCTGCCGTAATCTCCGGCAGGCGGCGCTTCTCATTACCTGCTTTACGGTTGCTCACTCTCTGACTCTCGCGCTTTCGACCTTTGGACTCGTCCAGTTGCCAAGTCGCTGGATTGAAGCCGCCATCGCGGCCTCGATTGTCTATGTCGGTCTGGAGAATCTGCTGCGAGGCGATGGCAAACTGCACGGGCGCTGGCTGCTGACATTTGCTTTCGGACTCATCCACGGGATGGGTTTTGCCGGGGTCCTGCGCGAAATGGGCGTGGCCGATGGCGGCTTATCCAGCGTGGCGCCTCTTGCCGGATTCAACCTCGGGGTGGAAGCGGGCCAACTTTGCATCGCGGCTATTCTCCTCCCCATTCTCCTCTGGCTGCGGAAAACTCCGCGGCTCATGCGCGTCGCAATTCCGGTGGCGTCGATCGTCGTCGCCGCGGCCGGCGGCTGCTGGCTGGTGCAGCGCGTGTTCTTCAGTTAGCGGGTTGCGGTTTCAGCAATTCCTGGAACTCCGGATCGTCTCGCAGCGAGTCCCACTGTGGCTCGATCCGCAGCGTCCCCGAGGTCGGCCCGCCCGGTAGCTTAACGAGCTTCGATAACTCCGCCAAGGCGCGCTCGCGCTCTCCGAGCTGCGTGTAGATGACCGCCAAATTGACCGCCAGAAGCGGGCCGTCCAGGGCATCGGCCGCGATTGGCAGCCTTTGCACTCCGCGTTCGCCAGCCGCGATCGCTTCCTCCGCGCGCCCAAGCATGGCCAGGATAAGCCCTAGCATGACCAGTGTTTTCGGGTCGTCCGGCGAACGGGCCGAGTCCGCCCGGACCACCTTGAGGGCTTCCTCAAATGTCTCCTGCGCGGCCGTTTCGTTTCCGCGCCCCTCGGCAATCAACCCCGCATACCATTCGCGCGGCACGGTGTAGTCATCCAGGGCGCCGGCAAAACCGGCCAGCCCGAAGTCGTTGAATTTCAGCTGCGAACATTCTCCCAGCTGGCGCTCGGCTTCGTCGTAATCGCGTTCCATCAGGGCGAGGCGGACCGCGATCGTCGTCACCGCGCCGCCCGGGTCGAACTCCGAGGGCACCCGCTGCAAGGTCTTGCGCAAGGGTGCCGGATCCCCTTCCGCGCGCAGCGCGAGCTCGGCGCGCGCGATCGGAATCATGTAAGCGTCCGGCACGATCACCTGGGCGGCGGCGAGGAGCGCATCGGCCTCGGCGTAACGTCGCAGGTAGGTTAATGTCTCGGACAAATTCCAAAAGGCCGAGATATTGCGCGGATCGAGCTGGCGCGCGCGCTCGGAGTGCAGAATCGATTCCTCCCAGCGGCCGCGCCGGCGATCGATCATGCCGAGCGCGCCCGCCACCTCGGCGTCGTTAGGCAAAGTGCGCTGCGCCAGGGTCAGCTCGCGGATGGCGGCTGCATAATCACGCGCCGAGTAGTAGTGATAGAAAGCCAGCGCGAGATGTCCTTCGCCCATCTCCGGCCGCACCCGCAGCGCGGTCTCGGCCGCATCTTTTGCCTGCGCCAGCCGCTGCGCGCTCTTGTCGTAGCCGAACCAGTAAAGCTCGCCATGAATGCGCGAGGCGAGGTAATAGGCGAGGGCAAATTGCGGGTCGAGCGCGACCGCGCGTTCGAGCAGGGGCAGCCCCTTGGCCCCGTTCTCCTGCGGGTCGCCGATCCCGCTCCAGCGAAAGAGTTCGCGCGCGCGGATGTAGAGATCGTAGGCCTCGAGATTCCGCGTCGGCGCCACCTGCAGGCCCGCCATTTCCCGCGGCGAGAGATTGGCCTGGAGCGCCCGCACGATCCGCTCCGCCAGCTCGCTCTGGATCGCGAACAGGTCGGTCAATTCACGGTCGAAAGTCTCGGCCCAGACGTGGGCGTCGGTCCGGGCATTAATCAGCTGGGCGTTCACCCGCACCCGGTTCCCGGAGCGGCGCACCGTGCCTTCGAGGACATGCGCGACGCCGAGCGCTTCCGCGATCTCGCGCAGGTTGCGGGCGCTGCCCCGGTACTGCTGCACCGAGGTGCGGCTGATCACCTTCAGGTCGGCGATGCGCGCCAAGCTGGAGAGAATGTCGTCATGCACGCCATCGGCAAAAAAGGTGTTCTCGCGGTCATCGCTCAGGTTTTCAAAAGGAAGCACCGCGATGCTTTTCTCGGGCACCTCCACCGCGGGGCGCGGCGGGATTGGCGCGGCGGCGCGCAAATCCTCCGTGCGCTTGATTCCCGAGGGCGTGAGGTCATAGGCCCAGGCGAGGACGAGCGCGATGGGAAAGCCGAGGCAAAGCACGAGGATGACCAGGCGCACGGTCCAGTTCGGGATTTCGAAAAACGGAAAGACCTGGGTCGCGACCTGGACTACGACCCAGGCGACGACGACATACGCGACCGCGACGCGATAAACCTTGCGGCGTTTCAGCTCGATGAAGAACTGCTTCACTTTCGCCGCCCGGGAAGTCGCGGATCCATCGCTCAAATGCAGGGCCACCTGATGGTTATGCCGCGAGATGGGGCGAGCGGCAAGGATCGGAAACTAGGCCAGCAATTCGGACAGGTCGGCGGTCGTTAGGCCGGTCATGAGCGGTTCCTCGGTCTCGAGCATGGCGCTGGCCAGTTCCCGCTTCCGCTTTTGCAGATGGAGAATCTTTTCCTCCACTGTGTCCCGCGCGATCAACTTGTAGGAGGTGACGACCCGTTTCTGTCCGATGCGGTGGGCCCGGTCGGTTGCCTGCGCCTCGACCGCCGCATTCCACCACGGGTCGAAATGGATCACGGTGTCGGCCGCGGAGAGGTTCAGGCCGACGCCGCCCGCCTTCAAGCTGATGAGAAAAACCGGAATCGCCTCGTCGTTTTGAAAGCGATCGACCTGTGCCTGCCGATCCTTCGTTAGGCCGGCGAGGTAACAGTATGCGGTCCCGTTCGCCTCCAACCGCGCCCGGATGAGATCGAGCATCTTCACAAACTGGCTGAAGATGAGGACGCGATGCCCGCCGTCGATAATTTCGCCAAGCAGTTCATCGAGCAGCTGGAGCTTGGCCGAGGAGTCGGCTTCCTCCGCCCGGGGAGCGCGGGCGACCTCGCCCGTTGTTTTTGGCGACTCGCGAAAAACCCCGGAGGTGTCCCGCGAGTCGCGTGACACGGCAGGCGAGTCGCCTGCGCTCCCCGGACTCAGACCGAGCAGGCGCAGATCACAGCAGGTCTGCCGCAGGCGGAGCAGGCCGGTCAGCATTTTCATTCGGTTGGCGCCGTCGTTGGCCCCGCCCGCTCCGAGGCCCTGCTGAATCTCGCGCAGGATCGTCTGGTAAGTAGCGCGCTGGGCCGGGCCGAGCTCGCACGGCAGGATCTGTTCAATTTTTTCCGGAAGCTCGCGCGCGACGTCGGCTTTGCGGCGACGAAGGAGGAAAGGGCGCAGCCGGCGCGCCAGGCGCCGTTGCAGAACCGGCTCCGGCCCGCTCGCCAGCGGCCGCTCGTAGCGTTCGCGGAAATCGTTTCGCGTCCCGAGATAACCGGGGGCGACGAAATTCATCAGCGACCAGAGATCGCGGACCGAGTTTTCCATCGGGGTGCCGGTGAGGACAAAGCGCCGCCGCGCGCCGAGGCTGAAGGCGGCCCGGGCGTTTTGGGTGTCGGGGTTTTTGATATGCTGCGCTTCGTCGAGGACGACCGTGCTCAAGGCCATCCCGGCGTAGAGTTCGGCGTCGCGCCGGAGCAACCCGTAACTCGTTAGGCCAAGATCGTGCCGGGCGAGGCGGGCGATTTTTTCTGCGCGCTCTGGGCCGTCGATTCGCAGCACTTTCAACTCCGGGGTGAACCTAGCCGCCTCGCGCTGCCAGTTGGGGAGGAGCGAGGTCGGGCAAACAATCAGGGCCGGACCGTGGCCGCGGTCGAGGCGCAGGAAGGCGAGAGTCTGGACCGTTTTGCCGAGGCCCATCTCGTCCGCCAGGATGCCGCCGAGATTTTGCGCGGCGAGCGCGGCCAGCCATTGCACGCCGGTCCGCTGGTAATCGCGCAGTTGCTCCACGAGCGGGCCGAGCGCGGTAATGGACGGCTCCTGCCGAAAGAGCTGTGAGGCGCCGAGCATGCGGGCGCCGATTTCCTCTGCCGTCTGCGCCAGGTAAGCAGCCTGCATACTTTTCAGCCTGTAGACTCCGGGCTGGCTTTGCCGCGGTTCGGCGTCGCGCAGGACTTGCTCGAAATCGTCCAGCGCGTCCGGGTTCAGGACCGCGATCTTTCCGTTCGTTAGGCGGGTCTGGCTTTGCCCGGAGCGGAGGAGACGCTGCACCTCGGCCAGCGGAATCCCCTCCCCGGCCCCGCTCGCGACGGAGTATTTGAGCTCGAACCAATCTTCCCCCGAACGCACGATCTCGATCGTGGGTGAGACCGGCTCGAGTTCGCTACTCGCCTTCTCCAGCCGCGGGGATACGGAAATCTCCCACTCCGGCGGCAGGGTCGGGAAATCGAAGGCAAAGAAACGCACGATCCGGCCGGAATCGCGCATTTCGAAAACCTCGCGCGCGAGGGTGAACCCAGCGCGCTCCATCCGCGCGACCGCCTCTTTTTCGACCGCCAGATTCCTCACGAACAGGCGTTCGCCTTGACGAAACACAAAGCGCTTTTCCGGATCGAACAGCGGCAAAAATGGCGGACGTTCGCCATACTGGCAGCGAAGAATTGCGCGCAGATGTTGCAGCGAACCTTCCAGCTGGAGGCGGAACGACGGCTGCGCTTCCCCTGCCTCGGGCAGTGCAATCCCCAGGGGTAGTTCGACGTCCGCCACTCCGCGCCAGAGCGGAAGTTCGAGCGCCAGGAATTCGTCCGCCTCTTCGCTTCGAAGCCGCAGCGGCTCGCGCAAGACGTTTGTTAGGGGAGGCGGCAGTGCGCTCCCGATTTCAAGAAAATCGTAGCCGCGGAGCAGCCATGAATCCGGCCCGGCGAGCAACGGGGTCTCGTTTGCCGCGAGGCGAGCGGTCAACTCGAAGCCGTCGCCCGCCTTTCGGAAAGTGATCTTCGGGCGAAAAGGTTCGCCCAGAACCCGGGCCGGCGCCGATTTGCCAAACCCGAGCCGCGGATGTCCCCGCAGGGCCGGCAACCAGCGCAGAAACGCCTCGGCCGAGAGAATGTTCACGCTGGCCGCCTCCGACTCTAACGAGTTGAGCGCGGGCAAATCGAAATCGTCACATCCGAAGCGCTCGCCCGGCGGGAGCGCATCGAGCACGACCCGGCGCCCGGCAAACTCCGCTTCTAGGCAGACCATGATCTGCCCTTTCCCCCACGCTCCGCGGAAATTCGGCGGGAGAATCAAATGCAGCTCGATCGGGCGCGCTCCCGGCTCGCCTAACGAGACGAAGCGCGCATTGAGCGGCGCCGGTTCGATCCGGGAGGCGGGCGGCGTGGCTGCGGCCGGCGGCAACGGCACGAGATAGGCCAGCCCGACGGCGAGCGAATGCGCGCAGACTTTTCCCCAGTCGCGCGATTCCCGGCAGGTACAGATGTTTTCGATATCGCTCGCGCTCCGAATCCGCAGGCCCGCCCGATACCGCTTCTGCCCCTCGCGCACCTCGCCCTGCAGGAGCGGCGGCTCGTAGCTTGCACCTGAGACCCGGCCAGCCTGAACCAGCTCGCGCGCAGCCTTTATCGCCTGCCAGCCACCGGCGCCGTAAAGCAGTTTCTCGGTCAGCGCAATCACCGCGCAGAGTCCACGCGCGGACGAGTCGGCGCAATCGCCTGCCGGTTGCCCATGGCTCTTTTCCGTGAAATAGGAGCCGCGCCATGAGACCGACGCGCGACTCGCACGAGACCTCCGCGTTCATCGCCGGGGTGGCGGCGTTCGTGACCTGGGGACTGGTGCCGGTTTATTGGAAGCTGCTTCGTTTTATCCCGGCCTCGGAAATTCTCGCGCACCGCTTCATCTGGACCTGCGTCTTTATGATCCTCCTCCTGAGTTGGCAAAAGCGCTGGCCGGAAGTGCTCGGCAACCTGCGCTCGACCCGGACCGCGCTGCTCTGCGCGGGCAGCGGCATCGCGATCGCGGTCAACTGGTTCGTTTTCATCTGGGCGGTCAATGCCGGCCAAGTCCTCGAGACAAGCCTTGGTTATTTCATGTCGCCGCTCGTCAACGTGCTCCTCGGCGCGATCATCCTGCGCGAGCGCCTAACGA
>JACCZO010000264.1 GCA_013695925.1 Chthoniobacterales bacterium | reverse complement strand
GTTTGGAGTGCGCTGGCTCCTCTCGCGCCAGCTCAGCTACCGTTTGAAAGAGGAGCGGTAGGACCATGTATTTCCCGGCTTGTCATCCGAACCGCGGACGCTAAGCTTCCGCTCCACTCGGAGCACTCCGCATGTCTTTGGCCAGCCTTTTATCCTCCGAGCAGATCATTCCCGAGATGCAGGCGACGGAAAGGTGGCCCGCCATCGTGGAGTTGATCGATTTGCTCGTTGCCCAGGAAAAAATCGACCCCGCCAGCCGGGACGGGATTCTGGCCGCGCTCAAACAGCGTGAGGAAACGATGAGCACCGGGATCGGGTTCGGGATCGCCATCCCGCACGCTTCCTCCGAGGCGGTAACCGAAGTCGTGGCGGCGTTTGGACGTTCTTCGCAGGGCATCGAGTTCGATGCCCTCGATAACGCTCCGGTCAAATTTGTCGTTCTCTTCATCGTGCCGAAAAACCAGTTTCAAACCCACCTCCGCACCCTGGCTTCAATCGCGAAGTTTTTGAACGATCGCTCGGTGCGCGACAGGCTCGCCGCCGCCGGGACGAAAGAGGAAATCCTCGCCGTTTTCGAAGAGCGCGCGGCAAAATAGCGGGCACCGCCTTCTCCTCGCTTGTCATCCCGATCCGGCGCAGCGCGGAGAGGGACCTCCCAGCTGCAATCTGCGCCTTCCTGGACGCGGGAGCGCGTCTTGCAAGAGAGAGGTCCCTCCCCGGCCAACGGCGGATCGGGATGACAGATGAGCGTTCGTTGCCTAACCTTCGACTCTTCTCATGGAAACATTTCAGTCGCTGCTCAGGAACGAACTCGCGCGCGCCCTCGGCGCCGCTGGTTTGCCGCCGGCTGGAGAAGTGACGCCCGCGACCGACGCGCGCTTCGGCGATTACCAGACCAATGCCGCTCTCATTCTGGCCAAGCAGCGCGGCGAGAATCCGCGGCAGCTTGCGCAAAAAATCATCGATCACCTCTCGGTGGACGACTTGGCCGAGCCGCCGACCATCGCTGGCCCCGGCTTTATCAATTTCGCCCTCAAGCCCGACGCCCTCGCCGAGCAGGCGGGGCAACTGTTGCGCGACGATCGGTTAGGCGTGGCGCGGGCCGAAAAGCGCCACCGGATCGTGATCGATTTCGGGTCGCCGAACGTGGCCAAGCCGATGCACGTCGGCCACATCCGCAGCCTGGTTCTGGGCGACGCGCTCGCACGGATCGCGACCTTTCTCGGCCACGACGTGATTCGCGACAATCACATCGGCGACTGGGGGACGCAGTTCGGGATGGTGATTTACGGCTGGAAAAATCTGCTCGATCGCGCGGCGTTGGCGCGCGATCCGATCGCGGAGCTGGTGCGGATTTACAAGACCGCGAACGAACTCGGCAAAAGTGATCCGGCGGTGCTCGACGCCTGCCGCAACGAACTCGTGAAGCTCCAGGCCGGCGACGAGGAAAACCTGAGCATCTGGAACGAGTGCGTCGCCCTCTCGACACGCGAATTCGAGGCCGCCTACGATATTCTCGACATCCATTACGACATCCAGCGCGGCGAAAGCTTCTACAACGATCGGCTCCCGGCGGTCGTCGACCGCCTGCTCCAGTCGGGCGTCGCCGAAATGAGCGAAGGCGCGGTTTGCGTTTTCTTCCGCGACATTCCAGAGCTGGCCGAGCGGCCATGTATTGTGCGAAAGAGCGACGGCGGTTTCAATTACGCCACGACCGATGTCGCGACGATCGATTACCGCATCCGCGACCTCGGGGCCGATACCGTCTGGATCGAGACCGGCGCCCCGCAACAGCTCCACTTCCGGCAGATTTTTGAAATCGCGCGGCGCGAGGGCTACACCGCTGATTTTCGGCACATCACTCATGGCAGCATCCTCGGCGAAGACCGCAAGCTCATGAAAACGCGTTCCGGCGAGAACGTTGCCCTGCGCGACGTGCTCGACGAAGCGGTCGTGCGCGCGCGGAAAATCGTGGAGCAGAAAAATCCGGACCTCGCCGAAGAGGAGAAAAACGCGATCGCCCAAACGATCGGAATCGGAGCGGTCAAATACGCTGATCTCTCGCAGTATCGAATGACCGATTACATTTTCTCCTGGGACCGGATGCTCTCCCTCCAGGGAAACACGGCGCCCTACCTGCAAAATGCCTATGTCCGGATCCGCTCCATCTTTCGCAAGGCAGGCGAAGAGTTTGTTTTGCCTGCCGAATTGGTGCTGACCGAGCCGGCAGAATTCAACCTGGCCAAACGCCTCACACAGTTTGCTGAAATCGTCCCGCAGGTGTTGAACGATTTCCGGCCGAACCTGCTCGCGAATTACCTCTTCGAGCTGGCCAATGCCTTCCACGCTTTCTACGAGGCTTGTCCCGTGCTCAAGGCCGACGAGCCGGCGCGGGCGACACGCCTGGCGCTCTGTGAATTGGCCGCCCGCACCCTGCAGCAGGGACTGGATCTTCTCGGGATCGACGTTCCGGAAAAAATGTAGACGCTTCGCTCCGCGACAGAGCGATCTCGCGCGCGATTCCTGTTCAAACCCGCGATCTCCTCTAAGTTCCCCGTTCCGTGAGCGCGCCGCACCCTCGTATTCCCAGCTCGACTTACCGGCTCCAGTTCAACCGGCAGTTCACCTTCGCGCAGGCCCGTGAAATCGTTCCTTATCTGCACGCGCTCGGCATCACCGATTGTTATGCGTCGCCCTATTTTCAGGCGCGCGCGGAGAGCCTGCACGGCTACGACATCACCGATCACAACCGGCTGAATGACGCCATCGGTTCGCGCGCGGAATACGACGCCTGGGTCGCTGAATTGCGGGGCCGCGGCATGGGCCAGGTGCTCGATTTCGTGCCTAACCACATGGGCATCGGCGAACCGACCAATCTCTGGTGGGCCGACGTCCTGGAGAACGGACCGAGCTCGGAGTTCGCGCCCTATTTCGATATCGACTGGCAGCCGCTCAAATCGGACCTGCGCGATAAGGTGCTGATCCCGATTCTGGGCGACCAATACGGGCGTGTCCTGGAGCGGGGCGAACTGAAAGTCCACTATGACAGCGGCCAGTTCTTTCTGCGCTACTTCGATCATGAATTTCCGATCGCGCCGGGAACGTACCGGCACATTCTCGAGATCGCGCTCGGGCAGTTGGACGATCACAAAGAGGAGGATTTCTATGCGGAGGTGCAGAGCATCTTGACCGCGATGGAATATCTGCCCCGCCGGACGGAGCACGATCCCGAACGGATCGCGGAGCGGTCGCGGGAAAAGGAAATTATCAAGCGACGGCTGGAGCGGCGCTGCCACGAAGCACCGCCGGTGCAGGAGGCGGTGGAGAAAGCCCTAACGATCATCAACGGCACCCCGGGCGATCCGCGCAGCTTTGACGCGCTCGACGCTCTCCTCACCGACCAGGCCTACCGCCTCGCCTTTTGGCGGGTGGCGGCGGAGGAAATCAATTACCGGCGTTTCTTCGACATTAACGACCTGGCTGCCATCCGGATGGAACTGCCGGAGGTTTTCGATGCCGCGCATCAACTGCTCCTCGAGCTGGTCGGCGACGGCGCGGTGACCGGGTTGCGAATCGATCACCCCGACGGCCTCTATTTGCCTGACGAATACTTCGAGAAGCTGCAACGGCGCGCCGCGGAAGCGCTCCGGATTCCCTTCGCGGAGGGAAAGCGCGCCATTTATCTCGTGGTCGAGAAAATCCTGAGCGGCGACGAGCAGTTGCGGAGCGATTGGGCGGTCCACGGCACGACCGGCTACGATTTCATGAACGACGCCATCGGCGTGCTGGTCGACACTGCGGCGGAGCGTGCGATGACGAGCGCGTTCCACAAATTCATCGGACACACCCTGCATTTCGGGCATCTCGTTTATGCCAAGAAGCGCCTCGTGATGCGGCTCTCGCTCGCCAACGACGTCAATGTCCTCGGCTCGATGTTTGACCGGATCTCGGAAAAAAATCGTTGGTACCGAGATTACACCCTCGATGCCCTGACTCTCGCGGTGCGCGAGACGATCGCCTGTTTTCCGGTTTATCGAACTTATCTCGCGCCGAATCGAGCGGTGAGCGAAGCAGATCGTGCGGTTATCGAGCGCGCGGTCGCAGCGGCGAAACGGCGCAATCCGGCGCTCGAAGAATCGGTCTTTAATTTCCTGCGCGACATCCTGCTCTTCCGTTTCCCGGAAAATCTCGACGAAGCAGCGCGCGAAGAGCACATCCATTTCGTCCTGAAATTCCAGCAAACGACCGGACCGATCATGGCCAAAGGGCTGGAGGACACGGCCTTTTACATCTACAACCGGCTGGCGGCACTGAATGAAGTCGGCGGCGAACCGCAGCGGTTCGGGTTGAGCCTGGAAGGCTTTCACCGGCGGAATCACGAGCGGCAGGAGCATTGGCCGGCCACCATGCTTTCCACTTCGACGCACGACACGAAACGAAGCGAGGACGTGCGGGCACGGCTGGCGGTGATCTCGGAAATGCCGGAACAATGGCGGCGGTCGTTAGGCCGATGGCGGGGTCAGAACCGGCGCTGGAAGGGAAAGTTCGAGGAGAGCGAGGCACCGGACGGGAACGAGGAATATCTGCTTTACCAGACGTTGCTCGGGAGCTGGCCGCTCCAGCCTTTCCGCGAGCTGAGCGACGAGGCGCGGGCCGATTACCGGGCGCGCATCCAGGAATACATGGCGAAGGCGATGAAGGAAGCGAAGCTGAACACGAGCTGGGTCCAGCCTAACGAACAATGCGACGCCGCGGTCGCGACCTTCATCGCGAAAATTCTCGACTCCTCGCCGCGCAATCGTTTCCTGGAAAGTTTCCTGCCGGTCGCGGATGAGGTCGCCAGCGCCGGGGCGATCAATTCGCTCTCGCAAGTGCTGCTGAAGCTCACCTCGCCGGGCGTGCCGGATGTTTACCAGGGAAATGAAGTCTGGGATTTCAGTCTGGTCGATCCGGATAACCGCCGGCCAGTCGATTACCATCGGCGCCGGGACATGCTCGAGGGTTTGGCCGGCGCGACGCCGGAGGATTTGTTAGGCAGTTGGCGCGACGGACGGATCAAGTTGTTCCTCACTCACCGCCTGTTGACCTTCCGGCGCGACCATCCGGAACTTTTTCGCGGTGGAAGTTATGTGCCGCTCAACCTGACCGGTGAATTCGCCGATTGCTGCATCGCTTTCGCGCGCGAGGGCAATGGCCAATCCATTGTCGTCCTGGCGCCGCGTTTCATTTTGCGCGTCGGATTTCCACCGATCGGAGAGAAGTGGCGCGATACCGCAGTGCAGTTGCCGGCGGGCTTTGCCGGCGGGCGCGATTTATTTACCGGGGCAACGGCAGGCGGGCCTGGCTCGTCGCTGCGCTTGAGCGAGGCGTTTGCGCGATTGCCGTTCGCTACGCTGACGGCAGCCAGGTAGCGCAGGATGTTCGGCGTCGAAACTTGCAAAGGTGATCCGGGGTGAGGCCAGCTGGCTTCCAATTCACGCTCCCCCCGGCGTTTCGCACAGCGAAACGTCTACAGGGCCGGCCCGCCTAACGCTCACTACGCCCCGCGGCTGAAGCGTTCGCAGAGGGTGACGATCATGTGCGAAAAATTTGCGAGATTGCGCACGATGTCGGCCCCGAAACCTTCGAAGGTGATTCCCGGCGACGCGATCACGAGCAGGACGCTGAGCAAAATCAGATTTATCAGGTAAATCACGACGAGCGAAAAAATCGTCCCGTTGTCATTCAGATCGGTCTGATTTTTTGGAATCATCCAGCAGGTAAAAGTGAAGTGGAAGGCCCAGGTGATCCCGAGCAGCGCGTAGAGGAACCGGCCGTAAGGCTGGAGGTTGAGAAACAGACTGAGGGCGCCGTAAAGCGCGAGAACCAGGATGCTGTAGAGCGGGAAAAAATAAGGGGCGAGCGCGATGAGAAAATTGTTCTTGTCGGTCAGGATATGCCCGCCCTCGCGACCCACCTTGAAGCGGCTGACTCGTCCGCCCATCATCCAGACCCAAAGCGCGTGGGTCAGTTCGTGGCCGAAGACGTAGATCAGGAGCGGGCGCGGCAAACCAAAAAAAGCGATCAGCCAAAGGATCGCGCCTAACGAAAAGAACCAGAATTCCTCGCCCGCCCAGAGGCGTTCCGCGACCGTCGCCCGGGCGAAGGAGGTAAAGAGTGTCTGGCTGAGCAGGGCGCAGATCGGGAGGAGAAAGAGTGCGACGATGAACTTGACCCACTTCGTCGGCACCATCAGCAGCCCGCTGGGCGGGGTGCCGCGCCGCGTGGGGACGATATAGGGCGGAACCCTGACGCCGCCGCGGACCGGCCGGCGACGGCTGGTATGCCGGGGAACGCGCCGTGAGGCCATTCGTTAGGCGCGCCCCATGTAGGCGCCCGTGCGGGTATCGATCTTGATCTTTTCGCCTTCGTTGATAAAGAGCGGCACGTTGACCGTCTTTCCGGTCTCGAGCACGGCCGGCTTGGTCACGTTGCTCGCCGTGTCCCCGCGCAGGCCCTCGGGCGCTTCGATCACCTTCAGCTGAACCGAGGAAGGCAATTCCACCTGCACCGGCCGGCCTTCCGTAAAGAGGACTTCGACCGGCAGATTTTCGACCAGATAATCCTTGGCGTCGGTCAGCAACTGCTCGTTCAGGGTGATCGTTTCGTAGGTGTTCGGGTCCATAAAATGGAACCCGGTATTGTCTTTGTAACTGAATTCGAGCGTGGTGCGCGAGATATCGACCAGTTCCACCTTGTCGGTCGAGCCGAAGCGGACATCGGCGCTCTTGCCGGTGTTGATGTAACGAATGATCGCCTGGACAAAGGCCCGCAGGTTTCCTGGCGTGCGATGATGGACATCGAGCACAATGGCGGTGTTGCCGTTGTATTTTATTGCCATTCCTTTGCGGAGATCGTTTGCGGCGGCCATAAGAGTTGAGAGTTCTTAGTTGAGAGTTGAGGGAATGACAAGGGAGGGCGCTTTGAAAGCGCCCTCGGCGGTTGCAAACCGCGCCTCCTGCTACAACAACTTCAGCTTCGTCAGGTCCTGGGAATCGACGATCCCGACCGGCACCCCGCGATCGTCGACCACGACGAGATCGTCGATCCGATGCCGCTCAAGCAAGTTAAGCACTTCGACCGCGAGTTTGTCCTGGTGCACCACCACTGGGTTGAGCGTCATCAGATCGGCTACCAGCCGCTCCCCGACCCGCGGATCGGTCTGGAAATGACGGACGAAATCGCCGTGGGTAAAAATCCCGAGCAACTGTTCATCCGAACCGGCAATGACGGCGGCGCCCGCGCGGAGAGAAGTCATGAGCTCGAGAACCTTGCGGATATTGGCCTCCGGCCTAACGAGAGCGAGAGCGGTGCGCGGACGCATGATCTGGTGCACGCGCAGGAGGAGGCTGCGCCCGACCATGCCGGCGGGATGAAACTTGGCGAAGTCCTCTTTCTGAAAACCGCGCGCCTCGAGCAGGACCATGGCGAGCGCGTCGCCGAGGGCGAGCATGACCGTGCTGCTCGAGGTAGGCGCCAGGTTCAGCGGACACGCCTCCTGCTCGACGTTGACGTCAAGTAGCACGTCACAATTCTGGGCGAGGGTCGAGCCGGCCGCGCCGCACATCGCGATGACATCCACCTGGAAGCGGGTGATGGCCGGGAGAATGCGGAGCAATTCTTCCGTCTCGCCGCTGTAGCTCAAGGCGAGGACGACGTCGCCATCCGCCACCATGCCGAGGTCGCCGTGCAGGGCGTTCAGGGAATTCAGGACGACCGCGGGGGAGCCGGTGCTGGTGAGTGTGGCGGCGATTTTTTCTCCGATATGCCCCGATTTTCCGACTCCGAGCACGATCACCTTGCCGCGGGTCTCGACTGCTTTTTTAATCAGATCGACGGCTTGGGTGAAATTATCGTCCAGCCGCCCGCGGAGCCGCTGCAATTCTGAAATTTCTAAATCAAGGACACGTGCGGCCTTTTCAATGTAATCCATCGAACTATAATTGTGGGGTGAGGGCAGCGCGCGAGCAAGACATTGCGCGATGCACCGAGCCTCGGGGGAGAAAACTTATGAAAAAAACAATCCTCAGCATCTTACTGGCGGCCGCCAGCAGTGTGGCCTTTGGGCAAGGTCAGGGTGAGTTAACGGCCACGACCGGCACAACGACCTCCGGCCAAATCGAAACCACGCTGCCCAAGCCACAGCCGCCCTCGGCCGCGCCGATCGTCCCGACGGAGGGAGCGGTCCAGGTGGCGCTCCGCACCGGTCAGCCGATTCAATTGATTAACCCGGTCGCGCCGGCCGAATACGGAAATGGGCAGGAGCGTGTTTCGCACGATCCCAAGGATCCCGGCAAGCCGAAGGGCATCGTTCTTTTCGCCTGGAGCTGGTAGTTGTCTGCTCTAGTGCCGTGAGTTCACAGTTCTGATTCCGAGAACGCGCGCGGCCGGCAACGGAGGCCGGGTTTTCAACCCGGCTTGGGCGGCTGGCAAAGCCGCCCTCCGATGCGGCTGCTCCCAGCGCAGCGTGTTCACTTTTCAAAAACTCACACAACCGGCTTTATCGCCCGAGTTGAACGGGCCGCGCATGCGTTGAACGTTAGGCGTGCCTGACTCTCCACCCGTCGTCGCTTCTTATTGCGCGACTTTTCTCAAGCCGGAGATGCTCCACATCTACCGGCAGATCACGGCTCTGGAGCGTTTTCGCCCGGTCGTGATCGCGCAGAAACGCGAGGAAGCGGAGCGGTTCCCCTTCGAGCCGGTCTTCCTGGTCGGGAAACCGGCGATGCATTTTCTGCGGCGCTTCTGGTTTCGCACTCTGCGCGACGCACCCTGGCAGATCTCGCACCGGGAAGTGATGCAGATCAGGCGCCTGCTCGACGAGAACGAGGCGCAACTGCTGCATATTTATTTCGGTCACATCGCGGTTCATCTCCTGCCGCTCATCCTCCACTGGCGCAAACCGACGGTGGTTTCGTTCCACGGGGCCGACGTCATGGTGGAGCTCGATAAACCGCATTACCGGGCCGCCACCCGCGAGATGCTGCGGGCGGCTCGGCTCGTCCTGGTCCGCTCGGAATCGCTCGCCCGCGCGCTCGTCGCGCTGGGTTGCCCTAACGAGAAAATCCGTTTACAGCGGGCCGGCATTCCACTGGACGATATTGCGTTCCGGGAGCGCTCCTGGCCTAACGACGGCGCCTGGAGATTGCTCCAGGCCGGTCGGCTGATAGAAAAGAAAGGTTTCGTCACCAGCCTGCGCGCGTTTGCGAAATTCCGGGGAGAAAATCCGGCCGCGACATTCACGATCGCAGGCGAAGGACCATTGCAGACTGAACTCGAGAAGCTGGCGCGCGAACTGGGCATGCAGGACGGTGTCCGTTTTGCCGGCTTTCTTTCCCAGAAGGAACTGCGCGAGACCTTTTACGAGTCGCACATTTTTCTACAACCGAGCGCGCTGGGGGCGGACGGAAACCAGGAAGGCGTGCCCAACGCCATACTCGAAGCGATGGCCAGCGGCCTGCCGGTTTTTGCGACCCGGCACGGCGGCATTCCGGAAGCGATCGAGGATGGAGCGGGCGGGGTCCTGGTCGAGGAACGCGATCACGCTGCGCTCGGCGCAGCGCTCTTGCAATGGACGCGCCGGCCCCAGGAACTGACTCGTCTGGCCCAGGCAGGCGCCCATGTCATCGCAGAGAAGTTTGAGCAGAAAGCACAGGTCCGCGCGCTGGAAGAGATCTACCGCGAGGCGATCAGTTTGTAGGGCAAGCGCTCCGCTTGCCGGGGTTGGATTCGGCCGCCGTCCGGGGGAGTCTTTCGCGGGCAGGCGGAGCGCCCGCCCTACAATTTGGCGAAGAAATCTTCCAGTTGTCGCGCGACAACTTCGAAGCTGAGCCGCTCCCGCGCCAGCCGCTGCGACTGGGCGACAATCTCCTCGTAAAAATCCGTCTCGCGGAGCAGGCGCGCCGCCAGATCGGCCAATTCGCCTAACGATCGCCCGCAGCCGCAGGTTGTCGGAAAAGCTATCCGCTCAATCGCACCATCGCCGCCCACGCAAGGCAGCCGACAAAGGAGTGCGTCACCCGCCACCTGACCGGGGACGCCGCTTTTGTCGGCCTGGAGAACAATTCGGTGTCGCGCCATCTCGGCCAGGTAGTCGCGATAAGGCAGACGCTTTTCCAAAATGCGTAACGCATCAAGCGGGACGCCGAGGGCACCGAGGAGCCTGCGGCAGCGCCTCGGCTCCTCATCGAAAACCGTCATTGGCTCGCCCAAACCGGCGGCGATGACAAGGGCAGCGAGATGATGGCGGGAAGGGGTGCCCCATTCCCTGGTTCCGACAAAAATTCCGCGCCGTTCGCCTGCCGGCCGCGAAAAATCCCAGCGACGATTGCTGATCGGGTAGGGCGTCGGGATGAATTCGCCCTGCCCGTAAAAGGCCAGCGCCTCCGGCGTCGCCGAGAGGCAGCCGTCGGCCATTTGCGCGACCATCCGGAAACGTTCCGCCCGTTTCGGGTCAGCCAGCTGCCGCGCGATTTGGTGCAGGCCGGTTTCCTTGAAGGAGATCGCGACCGGCAGTTTTGCTTCTTTCAATCTCATGAGTGCGCGCTGCGTCTCTTTGAAATCGCCGCGGAGGAGAAGCAAAACCGGTCTCCTGGCCGCAAGCGCGCGCGTGACGTCGCGTTCGAAAGTGCCGCCGGTGCAGGCGGCATAGCCGTGGAAATTAAGCGGCGCATGTTCGCGCTCATCCAACTGTTGCTCGCCTAACGAAAAGTCTTGCGCCCGGTCGCGGCCTCCGGGGTTGAGGACGGTGAGACGAAAAGCGCGCCCCGCGTCGTTAGTAGTCGTCACCGAAATCGAGCGGCGCGGGCGGTTCGTTTTGAATGAGAAGCTCGGCCGTTTCATCGATCGGGCGGACTGGCTGGGCGCGCCGCACCTCGATCGTTTTGTCCGGGTCAGGCGCGACCGGGATGGCGCGTTTTATCGGCTTGTCCGGGTCAAGACCGGGCTCGTTGTGCGCGCCCGCGGCGGCCACGTTCTTTGGCTTGAAGGTCGAGCCGATCGCTTCGTAGGGATCATCTTCTGCGAGGAGTGTCGGCCCCTGCATCGTGACCGGTGCGACCTCGCTGGTATCGACGGCGAGCGCAGCGCGCGGCCATTGGCCCTCCTCGAATTTTTTCACGAGCTGCGTCCGGACCGAATCACCATGGACGTCGCAGCCGTCGCTCGGCATCTGTTCATCGGTGGCGAGCTCGAAATAACTGGTCCGCCGCTTCACCACATCGCCTTTCTCGCTCCGCACGTCCTCATAACACTTGTCGGTCGCAAGCAGACCGGACTTGGAGCAGATCTCCACCTTGTGCACGCCCGGCGGAACGGCAAAAGGCTGCGGAGTAAAACGTGCGAGCGACGCGTTCATCACATCCACCCAGACCGGCAATGCAAGGACGCTGCCAAAGGCGCCGCGATAAATTTTCTCAGGCTTGTCGAAGCCGGCCCAGACCGCGCAGGTCACGGCGGAGTCGTAGCCGGCGAAAAGCGCGTCGGTAAAAGCGTAGGCGCTGCCGGTTTTGCCCGCGGCGGGGAATTTGCGCAGCCCATATTTTTGGTAGGCAAGCCGGCCGGTTCCCTCGCTTAGCGCATCCGCCAGGCAGGAGGTGACTTCGTAAGCGATTTCCGGTTTGATCACCTTGTCATGCTGGCGAGCGCGTTCGGTTTGCCAGACGATGTGGCCCTTCTTGTCCTCGATCCGATCGAGAATATGCGGCGCGGGAGCGCGTGACCCTTCGTTAGGGAAAATCGTGTAGGCGCGGGCCAGCTCGGCCAGGGTGATGACGCTGCTGCCGAGAAACGTCGCCGGGTAAGGACGCAGTTTGCTCTCCACCCCGGCGGCGTGGACGAGTTGAGTAACGGCCTCGAGCCCCGCATTGGTGCCGATGCGAACGGCGGCGCCGTTCTTCGACTTGGCGAGCGCCGCTCGCGCGGTGATCTGGCCTTCGTAACGGTTGTTCGCATCCTCCGGTCCCCATTCGCCGAGGATGCCGGTGGTGCCGCCGATCATCACCGTCCGGTTATCGAGCGCGGAATCTTCCACCAGCGAGCCCGGGAAAAGCCCCTTCGCAAAAGCCGCGGCGTAAACAAACGGCAGCATGGCGGTGCCCGGCGGGCGCCGCGCCTGGAGGGCCCGATTGAATTCGTTATGCTCAAAGTCGCGCCCGCCGACGAGGGCGAGGATGCCGCCGCTCCGGTTATCGAGCGCGATGACCGCGCCCTGCAGATATTCTGGAGGCGGTGGCGCACTTCCTTTTTCGTTAGGCGGTTTGTCCCGCCGCTCCTGCAGGAGAGCGGCGTATTGCGCGTAGGTCTGATGCTTGTAGCCCGGGGTCTGCTCGGCGGCGTCGAGCTGGGCGTGGAGTGACTTTTCGGCCGCCGCCTGCATCCCGGCGTCGATCGTGGTGTGGATGCGGAAGCCGTCGCTCATCGCGCGATCCCAGCCGACCGCGCCGATGACCTGCTGGCGGATGTAATCGATGGCGTAGTTCTGGCCCCGAGCGTTTTGCCGATTGCCGGTCACCAGTTCTTCCGCTTGCGCGCCGCGGTATTGGGCTTCATTGATGAAACCGAGCTCGAGCATCCGGTTGAGGACGAAATTGCGCGCCTCGCGCGAAGCCTCGCGGTCAGTCCAGGGGGAAAGTTTGTTCGGGCTTTTGACCAGGCCGGCGAGAGCGGCGCTTTCCGCGAGCGTCATTTCGCGCGCCGGTTTGTCGAAATAGCCGCGCGCAGCCGCTTCCGCGCCGTAGAGCCCGCCGCCGAAATAGATCCGGTTCAGATAAAGCTCGATGATTTTTTGCTTCGAGAAATTGTCCTCGATCCGGCGGGCGACGAACATCTCGAGGAGCTTGCGGCGAAAGGTCTTGCCCTTGAGCTCGAAACTATTGCGCGCCAACTGCTGGGTGATGGTGCTCGCGCCCTGCCGCACATGGCCGGCGACCGCGTTTTTGAGCGCGGCGCGGACGATGCCCAGCAAATCGTAGCCGTGGTGCTGGTAGAATTTGTTGTCCTCCGTCGCAATAATGGCGTTGACGAGGTTCTGCGGGAGCTGGTCGTAGGGAATGGTCTCGCGATTCTCAACATAGATCTGGCCAAAGATCTTGTTGGAGCGATCGACGATCACGCTGGCCGATTCCATCTTCTCGAGATGGGTGAGATCGAGCGCGGCGGCCTGCTGTTTTAGCGAAGCTGCGATCGGGAGGAAGGCGAGGAGACCAGCGAGGACGAGGACGAGCAGGACGACGACGGGGAGGTAGGCCCAGGGGCGGGCGTACCAGGCGCGTTCGTAGCGGGCGAATTCGGTCGGCGTGAAATAGTCAACAGGCATGCGGCGAGGCGGGCGAAGATCCACGAAAGATCGCGCGCAACTTAGCGGCAAACTGTGGAAAATGCCAAATGCTTGAGGGGTGCATGAGTTCGGTGGAAAATGAGGGCGGAATCCCCTCGGCCGGAGAGCGATGAAAGAAAACGACGAGCTGATTTACGAAATTCGCGACGGGATTCGCGCGCACGGGCCGGTGCCGTTTAGCTGGTTCATGGATCAGGCGCTCTATCATCCTCAGCATGGTTATTACAGCTCGGGGCGCTGCGCGATTGGGCGACGCGGTGATTACTTTACGAGCGTCAGCGTGGGGCCGTTGTACGGGAAATTGATCGCCGGGCAATTTGCCGAGATCTGGGAAACGCTGGGCCGGCCGGACGATTTTGTAATTGTCGAGCAGGGAGCGCATCACGGGGAATTTGCGACCGACGTGTTGGAGGCGTTGCGC
>JACCZO010000260.1 GCA_013695925.1 Chthoniobacterales bacterium | reverse complement strand
AATTTTTCCGCGCCGATTACAAGCACGGTGTCATAGGTGTGACAGGTGATGAACTGTTGTGCAATCTCGACCGCGAAAAGGAATCCCGCGCAGGCTGCCGAGATGTCGAGGCAGGCGGCTTTGCTCGCGCCGATTTTGGTTTGAATGAAGCAGGCGGTCGCCGGGAACACCATGTCCGGCGTCGCGGTCGCGACCAGGATGAGGTCGATCTCTTCGCCTTTAATGCCGGCCTGTTCCATGGCGGCAAGCGCGGCCTTCGCGCCCATGTCGCTGGTGTATTCGTCGTCCGCCGCGACGCGGCGTTCCTTGATCCCGGTGCGACTGGTGATCCACTCGTCATCTGTGTCCACGATCTGGGAGAGGTCGGCGTTCGTGAGGCGCTGTTCCGGCACGTAGCTGCCGGTGCCGACGATCGATACGGTGCGTTGCGGTTTAGCGGACCGCGGTTTCGAGCGGGGCTTGCGTTTCATTATAGCGACTGACTTCTTCGATGATATGTGGATTGACCTGCTGTTCAATCGACTCGGCCGCCACTCGCAGGGCATTCTTAATCGCGAGCGGCGTGCTCGCGCCATGCGCGATGATGCAAATCCCGTTGACGCCGAGCAGCGGCGAACCGCCGTATTCCTCGTAATTCACTCGTTTCTTGATCGCTTTGAAAGCTTCTTGCGCGAGAAAGGCGCCGGCCATGCGCAACTTGTTTTTCGTCAGCTCATGCTTGAGCCATTTGAAAATCGCGTCGCCGACCGATTCGCAGGTCTTGAGAATGACGTTGCCGACGAAGCCGTCGCAGACCACGACCTCGACCGGATGAGCAAAAAGATCGTGCCCTTCGACGTTGCCGCGGAAATTGAGCGAACTCCGTTTCAACATTTTGAAGACCTCCTTCGTTAGGTCGGTCCCTTTGACATCCTCACCACCGATCGACATCAAGCCGATCGATGGATTATTGTAACCGAGGACGTGACGGGAATAAACCGAGCCCATGATGCCGTACTGAAGCAAATGCTCGGGTCGCGCGTCACTGTTCGCGCCAGCGTCGATCAGGACGAAAATGTTCGTCTCAGATGGAATGATCGCGGCGATGCCGGGACGGTCGATGCCCGGCAAGGTGCGCAGCTTGATCGTGGTAGCGGCGACCGCGGCGCCGGTGTGACCCGCGCTCACAATGGCGGCCGCATCTCCCTTTTTCACGAGGTCGACGGCGCGGCTGACGGATGAATCTTTCTTGCGCCGGACGGATTGGACCGCGCCATCGCTCATCTCAACGACCTGGGTGGAATGGACGATCTCGAGCCGGCGGTCGTTGCACTTATTCTTCTTCAGCTCGGCCTCGATCTGGGGCGTGTCGCCGACGAGGAAGAGTTGGTCGATCTGGGGATATTCGCGCAAAGCGAGGACCGCCCCGCCCACGAGATGTGGTGGCCCGAAATCGCCGCCCATCGCGTCCAGAGCGATTTTCATTGAGCGCTCAATCTGCGGTTTTCAACGGGCGAAAGCAAAACCAAAATCTGAAGGTGGGAGCGGCCTTTGTGCCGCGAATGGCAGGGAGGTCTAGAAGGGCGGAGACCGAAGAGCGCGGCGCAAAGGCCCCTCCCACATTAACCGGCGTCGACCGTCAATACCTGGCGACCTTTGTAATATCCGCAGGAAGGGCAGGCCGTGTGCGAAGCGACGGTGCTGCCGCACTGGGTGCATTTGTTCAGCTGCGGCGGCTGCCAGCGATGCGAGGCCTTGCGGGTGCGCAGGCGCATCTTTGAGGTTTTGCGTTTTGGGACTCCCATACGAGCGGCATAGGAAAGCAGGGAATTGGGAAAAGGCAACCGGAACGTCTCTCCCCTACTCCTGCTCGTGCTCCTAATCGTGCTCGTAATCGCCCTGAAGATAGAGCACGAGCACGATTACGAGCAGGAGCACGAGTCAGAGTTTCAGATCGTCGAGCGCGCTCCAATCGGGCGGCCTTGCCTCCAACACGTCGCTGTCTTCCGCCGTCGTAATTACTTCCGGCACGGGACAGACCCGGCCGCCTTCGCGATCGCAGTGCGGATAGGCGGGCAAATTGAGGAGGATGTCCTCGCGCATGAAGGGCGTGAGATCAATCGCCTCGGGCCCGATCCGATCGGTCAGGACGGCAAATTCCGGCACCTTGACCTCATACGGAAACGCTTCCAGGCAACGCACGCAATGAAGCTCGACCGGCTGAGCGAGAGAGCCATTGACCCAGAGCGAGCCCTCGGAAATTCCCGCATCGAGGTCGTATCGCAGCGGCCCCGAGCAGCGCGCCTCCGCTGGGTCGAGTTGCGGCAGCGGGCAGTCCTCCTCGCCTTCGAGGTGCAATCCTTCGGCCGGGATCTGGCGCAAATGAATCTTCACTGGTCTGACCTTTCGCCCAATTTCTTCGCAAAACCCTCCACCACGCAAGCCGGGACAAAACTCCCGACGTCGCCCCCGAGCCGCGCGATTTCCTTCACGATCCGCGAGCTCAAGTAGGTGTACTCTTCTTTCGGCATAAGGAATATCGTCTCCACGGTCGCTTCCAGTTTGCGATTCATGAGGGCCATCTGGAATTCAAACTCGAAATCGGAGACCGCGCGCAGCCCGCGCACGACCGCGTTTGCATCTTGCTGGACGGCGAATTCAACCAGCAAACCGTCGAGCGGCAGGACGATCACTCGATCCAGCGCTCCGGTCGTCTGGCGTAGGAAATCGAGCCGCTCTTCCAGCGTGAAGAGCGGTTTCTTCTGGTCGTTATGCGCGATCGCGACCACCACTTCGTCGAAGAGTTTCCGCGCCCGCTCGATCACGTCGAGATGACCGTTGGTCACGGGGTCGAAGCTGCCGGGATAAATCGCGCGTCGCATTTCGGCGCAACGTTCACCGTTCAACGCGCAACGTTCAACGCTCAATTTGGCCCGGCGCAGGGGTCGTTGAACGTTGGACGTTTAGCGTTGAGCGTTGAACGTTTGCTTCCTGTGATGACTGAGGTCCCATACAAATCCGTCGCCGTCGCCGCTGCCTTCTCCCCGCGCTTCCATCAGGTCCTGGCGGAGGCAAATCGCGTCTGCGATCGATTCGGCGCGCGGCTGTCGATGATTTTTGTCGGGAAACACGATACCGATACGGAGGCGAAGTTTACCGAGGCGATCGTGCAACTGAAACTGCCGCGGGATTCCGTCGTGCATTATGAGGAGGGCGATCCGGCGAGCGGGATTCTGGCCGGGGCCCGGAAGTTGTCGGTCGAGCTCCTGGTGGCTGGGGCCTTGGAAAAGAAACCGATCCATCGCCAGTTCCTCGGCGACGTGGCCCGGCGCCTCGTCCGCGAGGCGACCTGCTCGGTCATGCTTTTCACTCATCCGAAACTGGAACCGAAACCGCTCCGTCACATCGTTTTCATGGCGGAATATTCCGATCACGCCCAGGGCGCGCTCCGTCGCACCCTGCGCCTGGCGGAGAAGGAAAACTGCGAGCGGCTTTATGTCATCCGCAATTACACCAGCTTCGACAAGGCGCGCGCGGCACGGCGGAGCAGAAGCGCCAAGGCCGTGGCGCGCACCCTGGAAGAAGAGGAGATCGCGCTCCAGGATTTCGTCCTCGCGGCTGGCGAGACAAAGGTGCCAATCGAGGCCCGCTGCATCCGCGGCAACACCGGGTTTGCGGCTTCCAATTTCATCCAGGCGGTGGAGGCGAATCTGCTTGTCGTGCCGTTGGAATCGAAACCCGAACCCAAACCGAAGCTCCCGGCCCGCATCGCCTGGGTGACCGACGTCATTCCCTGCAATTTGTGGATCGTTAGGTAACTTTTTCGATCTTGCAGGCCGGGTTTTCAACCCGGCAGACGGCTTGCAAAGCCGTCCTCCTTCGCGCTCTCCGAGCGCCAGCACAAAGCCCTAACGAAAGAAATTTCGCTGCTTTTCCGAGATCGGCCGCTCGAGACGCTCCAGCACCAGGAGCATATCTTCCCACACCTTGCGCTTCTCCGTGTTGTTCTGATTCCGGAGCAGGTAGGACGGATGAAACGTGATCATGAGCGGCGTCTCGCGATAGGAATGCCAGCGCCCGCGCAATTTCCCCATCGGCTCGCGAATCTGGAGCAGGCCTTCCACCGCGGTCGCCCCGAGCGCGACCAACACCTTCGGTCCGATGATCTCGATTTGCTCCGTCAGGTAGGGAAGGCAGGTCGCCATTTCATCTGGGGTCGGCTTGCGATTTCCGGGTTGCCCGGCCGGCATGTCGGGCCGGCATTTCAAAACGTTGGCGATGTAAACGTGATCGCGGCTGTAGCCCATTGCACCGATGATCTTGGTCAGTAATTGACCCGCCCGACCAACGAATGGTTCGCCTTGCCGATCTTCCTCCGCGCCCGGCGCTTCACCGATGAACATCAGCTCGGCGGTCGGGTTGCCGACCCCGAAAACCGTCTGGGTGCGCGAGCTGGCGAGATGCGGACATTTCAAACAGCCTGCGACCCGAGCTTCCATCTCGCTCAGGCGTGCGACCTTGTTCTCGTCTGCCAATTCGTTAGGCGCAGGCCGCACCGCTCGCAACCGGGCGAGCGACGCCCGGCTCGCGCGCGGCGGATGATCGCTCGCACCTCGGAGATTTTCGAGCGCGCCGAGGGTCATCTCCAGTGCTTCCGTAAACTCGCTCATGCCGGCGACCAGTTTGCCGGTTTTAGGGGCGACGGCAATTCCTTTGCCGAGACAAAATCTCAGGCCGCGGAATTGACCAGCGCTTCCAACGCGCCCATGTGCGCCCGGAGCGCTTTGTTTCCCGCCTCCGTGAGCAGATACCAGGTGACCGGCTTGCGCTCGGCAAATTCCTTCCGCACCTCGATGTATTTTGCGTCTTCCAGTTTGCGCAGGTGCGCGCCGAGGGATAGCCAGGGTGATGAGCACGACGTAACCGGCGAGGTCAATCAATGGACCGTGCCAGGTGGGCGCAAAATCTCGCCGGGCACAAAGCGTAGAGAACTCTGTAATTCTGTAACAGTTTTTTTCTTCCCGCCGTTTTGCGCTTAACCTCCCCATCTTGCCTGCACCTCATGAGCACCCGTCTGAGTGACTACGATTACCAGCTTCCGCCGGCGCTGATCGCCAAGCGCCCACTCCCGCGCCGCGAGGATGCGCGCATGATGGTCCTCGACCGGGCGCGGCAGACGATCGACCACCGGCCGTTCGTCGATCTGCCCCAGTTCGTTAGGCCAGGTGATCTCGTGGTTCTGAATAACACCGAGGTGCGGCCGGCCCGCCGTTTCTCGGACGATGGCGCGATTGAATTTCTGTTTCTCGAGCAGCTCGCACCGCAACGCTGGCGTTGCCTGGTCAAACCGGGTCGGAAGATGCGCGTCGGCGCCACGACGCAGCTCGACGAGGTGAAGCTGACGGTCGAGGAAATCGAAAGTGAAGGAGAGCGAGTCGTGAGGCTGGAACGCGAGATCGATCCTTACCGCGGCGGCCGAATGCCGTTGCCTCCTTACATCCAGCGAGCGGCTGACGTTGAGGATACGACCCGCTACCAGACGGTCTATGCGCAGCAGCCCGGGGCGGTCGCGGCGCCGACGGCGGGACTTCATTTTACGCCGGAGATTTTGGCGCAATTGCCGCACACCTTTGTCACCTTGCATGTCGGAACCGGCACTTTTCGGCCTGTGCAAAGCGAGGCGATCGCGGAGCATAGGATGCACGCGGAACGTTTCACGATCACGGCGGCGGCGGCGGAAACAATCAACGCCGCGGAGGGCATCCTCGCAGTCGGCACAACGTCGGTCCGGGTGCTCGAGTCGGCCATCGCGCAGAACGGCCGCCTGGTCGCGCAGCAAGGGACGACCGATATTTTCATTTATCCGCCTTACGAATTCCGCGCGGTCGATCGGTTGCTGACCAACTTTCATCTGCCGCGCTCGACTTTGCTCATGCTGGTGGCAGCGTTTGCCGGGCGGGAATTCATCCTGCGCGCTTACGCCGAGGCGGCGCGCGAGCGGTATCGCTTTTACAGCTACGGCGATTGCACGCTCCTGTTGTAACTCGTGCTCGAGTCAGTTAGGGACAACCACGAGGCCTAAGCTAAGTCGGTGGAGCGAGACTCTGTCGAGCTGGGGGGAGGCTTCCTCCTCGAGATGGAGCACCCCTCCTGGCTCGACAGAGTCTCGCTCCACCGAGGAAAGACGATTACAAGCGCGAGCAGGATCATGAAAGCGTGCTACGATCCCCGGTCGATGAAAACACCGGACAAACCGAGCGGCGAGCTGGTCACGCGCACGGTCGCGATGCCCAAGGACACGAACCCGAACGGCGACATTTTCGGCGGCTGGCTCATGTCGCAGATGGATCTCGGGAGCGGCATTCTCGCCTCAAAAATGGCCAAGACCCGGGTCGTAACGGTGGCACTCGATGGGATGTCGTTTCTCCAACCGGTCAGGGTGGGGGACACGGTCGCCTGTTATGCCCGGGTGGATTCGATCGGGCGCACTTCGATGAAGATCCCGGTCGAAGTCTGGGTGCAGCGTTACATGAAGACGGAGCAGGTGCTCGTGACCCGGGCCGTTTTCACCTATGTGGCGATCGACCAGGAGGGCAGGCCGGTGGCGGTCGAGCGCGGCTAGATGCTCGTTAGGGCTTTTGCCCGCCGCTCTCGCCAGTCGCTCCGCTTCCGTCGCTGAACGATTCCGGGCCCGAGGCTTCGCTCGTTATGACCGGTTCGGTGGGTTGCGTGACGGGCACGGTGTTTTTTTGTTTTGTAAGGAGCGCTTCTGTTGCTTGCTCCGGCCGGCGCTCATTTTTTGAACGTACCGAGTAAGCTCGGAGGAATAAACGACCTCATTTTCCCCGAAATGCTTGACCGTGGAAAGTGGGCCGATCGCCTTCAATTCAACAAGCCGGAGGACTTCCAAAAGGCGAAAAGGTCGCGCTGGACCATTCTTGGAAGGTAGCAGGAGTCATGCGGGAGACGGAGGGGTCGGAAGTTTTGCCCGGGAGACACTTTCCAACTCTCCGATTCGCCGTTAATCCTGTGCCATGAGCGGGCTGGGTTACCTTTTTGAGCGATTTCCCTCGTTCACCCAGACATTTTGCTACCGCGAGATCCGGGAGCTGCAGCGCCAGGGGGTGAGGCCGGCGATCTTTTCCGTACGGCGGCCGGTAGATGAGCCGGTCCAAGACTGGGAGGCCGGGATCGTCGAGCGGGTGGAATATCTGCCGGCCGACGAACAGCTCGTCCGGGAGGTGGACCGGGCGGCGCGGAAAAGAAAATTGCCCGAAGCGGCGGCGCGCCAGATCGCGGAGTGGGGACGAAAAACCGACTTCCTCCGTCTCTACCAGGCGGCCTGGCTGGGGCCGGGTCTGCAAGCGCTCGGCGTGCGGCACGTGCACGCCCATTTTGCCGGGCTGGCGGCACGCACCGCCTACTGGATCGAGCGTTTCTTCGGCATCGGTTTTAGTTTTACGGCTCACGCCAACGACATCTTTGCCCCAAAACCGTTCGAGATTTCGTTAGGCAAATTGATCGGCGCGGCCCGCGCCGTCGTGACGGTGAGCGATTTCGGCGTGCGCTTTCTGCAGGACAAATACCCCGAAGAGGGAGCCCGCGTGCGCCGGATTTATAATGGTATCGAACTGGAAAAGTTCCCGCGCGCGAGTCTCTCCGGCGCGCCGCCGACGATTCTTTCCATCGGGCGATTAATTCAGAAAAAGGGGTTTCAGGACCTGATCGAAGCCTGCTGGCTTTTGCGTCAGCGCGGGCTGGAATTTCAGTGCGAAATTATTGGCGAAGGCCCGCTCGAGGCCGCCCTCCGCAAGCAGATTGCCTCCGCTGGCCTAACGAATTTTGTTTCGCTGGCCGGGCCATTGGCGCAGAGCGAGGTGATCGCGCGCCTCGAACGGAGCGCACTTTTTGTCCTGCCCTGCGTCGCCGAGACAGGCGGAGGGATGGACAATCTTCCGACGGTCGTGATGGAGGCGATGGCGGCAGGGTTGCCGATCGTTTCGACCGACCTCGGCGGGGTGCCGGAGATGGTTCAGGAAGGAGTCACGGGTCTGCTCCTGCCCGAGCGCCAGCCCGCCGCCCTCGCCGAGGCCATAAGCCGATTGCTGGGCGATCGGCCGCTCTCGCTGTCGTTAGGCGAGGAGGGCCG
>JACCZO010000257.1 GCA_013695925.1 Chthoniobacterales bacterium | reverse complement strand
CATCATGCCTGATTTTCACTGCCGATTGACCGATCGCCCCACGCCGCTGCCCCATTTTTGGGAGCACACCATCGGGAGCGGGCACGCCACCCTCGCATTGCGAGCGGATTGGCAGCGGCAACTGCGGCGCTGCCACGAGGAGCTCGGCATCCGCCACGTGCGTTTCCACGGGCTCCTCTCGGACGACATGTGCACTTTCACGATCCAGCAGGATCAGCCGCTCGATTCGTTTTTTAATACCGACCAGATTTTCGATTTCCTCCTTTCCATCGGGATGAAGCCGTTCGTCGAATTGAGCTTTATGCCCACGGCGTTGGCCTCCGGGAAGAAGACCGTCTTCCACTACGCGGCCAACGTGACGCCACCGCGGGATTACAAAAAATGGGCGGACCTGATTGGCCGGCTGGTCGGGCATTGGGTCGATCGTTACGGCATCGCGGAGATGCGCGAGTGGTTCTTCGAAGTCTGGAACGAGCCGAACCTGAAAGCGTTCTGGAGCAAGGGGCAGAAAGAGTATTTCCAACTTTATCGCGCCACCGTCGCGGCGATCAAAAAGGTGGACGCCTCACTCCAGGTAGGCGGCCCGGCGACGGCGAAGAACGAGTGGATCCCCGAGTTCGTCGATTTTTGCGCGCAGAACAAATTGCCGCTCGATTTCGTCAGCACCCATCATTACCCGACCGATGCGCTCGGCCACGAAGGCGACGACACCATCACGCAACTGGCCAACAGCCGGCGCAGCATCCTTCACGAGCAGGCCCAGGACATCTTCCGCCGCGCGCAGGGCAAGCCGGTTTATTACACGGAATGGAATGCCTCCTCGAATCCGCGCGATCCGCTCCACGACGAGCCCTACGCGGCCGCCTTCATCGTCAAGACCATCCTGGAAATGACCGGCCTCGTCGAAGGCTACAGCTTCTGGACTTTCTCGGACATCTTCGAGGAGAATTACTTCCCTTCGGTGCCCTTCCACGGCGGCTTCGGGTTGCTCAATCTCTACGGCATTCCCAAGCCGACCTATCGCGCTTTCGAGTTGCTTCATCGGCTCGGGACCGAGTCGCTGCTCGTCGACGGAATGCACGCTACGGTCGATGCCTGGGCCATCCCGCAGGGCAACAAGCTCACCCTCCTGCTCACCAACCACGCCCTCCCGCGTCATTCCATCGGGGTCGAGACAGTGCGCCTGCGCGTCGCGGAGGCGACCGAACCGCGCGCGGTCTCGCTCGAGCGCATCGACCAGACGCACGCAAATCCGCGTAAGCTCTGGGAGAAAATGAAGCGGCCCGATTATCTCAGCCCGGCACAAGTGGAAAAGTTGGAGGACGCCTCCCGCCTCGAATCCGTCAAGCACTCCTGGGAATTCCGAGACCGGGAATTGCAGATCGAGCTCAAATTGCCGCCGCACAGCGTGGCCGCGATCACGGTGGAATTTGCGTGAAAGGGACAACGGCCCGCGTGTGAAAACGAAACCAGAACAGGTGTCGTTAGGCGCGAGCAAACTCGCACAGGTGCAGAAGAGCACCTTTGCCTATTTCCTGAAGGAAGCCAATCCCGCCAACGGTATGATCCCCGACAGCACTCGAGAAAATTCCACGGCCAGTATTGCCGCGATTGGGTTCGCCCTTACCGCCTATCCGGTCGGGGTCGAGCGCAGCTTTCTCACCCGCGCCGAAGCGAGCAAACGCACCCTGACGACGCTGCGTTTCTTCCGGGAAAGCGAGCAATCGACCTCGCCGGCGGCGACCGGTTACCAGGGTTTCTATTACCACTTCCTCGACATGGAGACGGGCCGTCGCGCGCGGGAGTGCGAGCTCTCCACGATCGACTCCGCCTTTCTTCTCGCAGGCATGCTCACGGCCGGGCGCTATTTCAATCGGGACACCGCAGCCGAACGCGAGATTCGCGAGCACGCGGCCGCCCTTTACGCCCGGGCCAACTGGCGGTGGGCGCAGAACGGAAAAGCCAAAGTCTCGCACGGCTGGAAGCCAAAACGCGGCTTCGAAAAATACGTCTGGGAAGGCTACAGCGAGGCGCTGATTCTCTACGTCCTCGGGCTGGGCGCGCCCGATTTTCCTCTGCCCGCTGAGAGCTACGAAGCGTGGACGAGCAGCTACGAATGGAAAAGTCTCTTCGGGATCGAGTTCCTCTATGCGGGGCCGTTGTTCATCCATCAGCTCTCCCATCTCTGGATCGATTTTCGCGGGATCCAGGATGACTACATGCGCGCGCACGGACTCAATTATTTCGATAACAGCCGCCGCGCCACCTACGTGCAGCAGCAGTACGCGATCGCCAATCCCCGCAAGTTCAAGGGCTACGACAAATACTGCTGGGGCATCACCGCGAGTGACGGACCGGGCCCGGCCACGCGCAAGATCGATGGGGTGAAAAGGAAGTTCTTCGACTACGTGGCGCGCGGTGTGCCCGATGGTCCCGACGACGGCACGCTCGCGCCCTGGGCGATGCTCGCCTCGCTCCCTTTCGCGCCGGAAATCGTCCTTCCCGCGATCAAATATTTCGACGACACCTATCCCGAGATGGCGAGCAAATACGGGTTCAAGTGCAGCTTCAATCCGACCTTCCCGGGGAGCGACAAGGGAGGCGCGCCGGGATGGATTTCGCAAGGCTACTACGGCCTCGATCAAGGGCCGATCGTGATGATGATCGAAAATTATCGCTCCGGATTTCTCTGGCGTTTGCTCCGGGATTCTCCGGAAATCCAGCGCGGTTTGCGCCGCGCCGGCTTCTCCGGGAGCTGGCTCACCGCGCCGTGACGGCGACCTCCACCGCAACCATCGTCAACGGGCTCGTCCTCGGCTGGTCGGTGGCCTGGCCGCCGGGGCCGATTAATGCCGAGATGATTCGGCGCGCCTTGACCCCGCGCGCGGAAGGCGGCGGCTTTTGGTCCGCCTGGCAACTCGGGCTGGGGGCTTGCACGGGAGATTTCATGTGGGCGCTGGGCGTGGCGGCGGGGGCGGGCGCGCTCCTCGCTTCGCCGCGACTCCATCTCATCCTGGGCGTCGTTAGTTTCCTGCTCCTCCTCTTTCTTGCTTTCAATTTCGCCCGCGGCGCCTGGCACGCCTGGCGTGCCGCCAATGTGGGAGGGGCCTGTGTGCCCCGACCCGATCGCGGCGCAAAGGCCGCTCCCACGTTGTCCCGCGGTTACCTCCTCGGCCTGATCCTTGCCCTAACGAGTCCTTGGAACATCGGTTTTTGGTTCGCGGTCGTCGGCGGGCAGGGCGCCGCCCAGCGAAACGCCGGCTTCCTCAGCTCGCTCGTCCTCGCGGTCGCAGTCGTCTCCGGCGCGATCGCCTGGACGATCGTGCTTTGCACGGCGTTGAAATTAGGCGCGCGGATCTTTGCCCGGCCGGCCTGGCAGATCGGAACGCAGGCAGTCAGCGCGCTCGTCATGCTCGCCTTTGCCGCCCGGCTGGTCTGGCTTTGGCGCTGATTGGTTGCAGCCGGGGGTGCCGCTCCCGGCTAGAACCCCGCGCCGCGGTCATAGACCGCCTTGGCAGAGCGGATACATTTGTTGGACGCATGTCCGACCGCGAGAAGAAACTGACGATCAACGAGATCTATTTCTCGGTCCAGGGGGAGAGCACCTGGGCCGGATTGCCCTGCGTTTTTGTGCGGCTGACTTTCTGCGATCTGCGCTGCACCTATTGCGACACCGAATATGCCTTCTACGAAGGGAAAAAGCAGTCGTTAGGCGAAATCGTCCAGGCCGTCCTCG
>JACCZO010000254.1 GCA_013695925.1 Chthoniobacterales bacterium | reverse complement strand
CGGTGTCTCACCGTCGCGGTCTTTTGTTTTCGCCCCATCTCAGGATCGCCACCCCGCGCAGGCAAGTCCGTCGCGGCGAGACGCCGCGACCAGCACTCGGGACGAGTGCGCTACCCGGACGGCGCGGCTCGAGTTTCTCTTGCAAGGACAACGGGAGTTGACGAGCGGCGGAGGGCGAAAAGGAGCTTGGCCAGACGAGAGTGTTCCGCCGGAACAGCTCCTGCTTGAGGAAGCGCAGACCGCGGAACGGTTGGCCTACCAACATGAAATCGATCACTGGCGGCGCTATTTCCCGAGGAGCAACCGGAGGAAACGCCCGTCGGAGAATGGCCCGCCTTTTCCCTGCCTGACAACCACGAGATCGAGCGAAGGAATCACGTAAAGCCGCTGGTAGCCGCTTCCGATGCAGGCAACGAGATCGCGCGGCGCGTCGCGGCAGAGACAGGCGTCGCGCCAGTTCTGTTGCGACCATTTGACGCCCAGCGCCGCTTCAAAATCGAACTCCCGCCCGTCGGGCGCGGCCCGATTATTCCACCAGCCTAACGAAAAGGCGCGGTTGGCGGCGGAACCGCGCCAGCATTGTGCGAGCGATTCCGGTTTTAGCACCGGCTTGCCCTTGGCGAGGACGAGCTCGCCCATCTTCGCCCACTGCCGCGCGGTCAGGACAAAGCCGGCGGCGAGGAGCGGGTTGCCCGCGCGATCAGCGAGGTTGCGCTGCGGGCCGAGCTTCATTTTTCGCAGGACACGGCGCTCGAGGTACTGGATCGGCGTTTTCTTTTTCAGCTTCTCCTTGAGCACCTGATGATATACCTGCAACGCCGCCGGGCCGTAGATAAAGGCTTTGCCTGGCTCCGCCACCATCGGAAGTTTCAGCGCAGTCTTGTCGCGATCCCCGTACTCGTTCACCTGCAGACCAAAGCCCGGCGCGATTCCGGAGGAAAAATCGAGCAACTGCCGAATCGTCACGCGCGCCTTGCGCGGATCGTTGCGCCAGGAGCCGATGGTGTCGGCCACACGCTCGTCGAGATCGAGGATGCGGTCTTCCGCCGCGGCGAGCGCGGCCAGGTTCCAGAAGGCTTTGGTGCCGCTGTAGATTCTCTGCGGCGCATCGGCGTCGGCTTTGCCCGGATATTCTTCGAGCAGCGTTTTGCCATTCTGGATCACGAGGAAGGCAGTGCCGCGATGCGCGGCGGAGTATTTGGCCGCCTTGCGCACGAAAGCGGGATCTAGATTCGCGCGGGAAACGCTCGCTCCGGCAAAAAGGACAAAGCAGAAAAGCAATTTCACCCGAGCGCGGCGTGCCGCGCTCCTCGGTGGTGCGAGACTCCGTCGAGCCGGGGGGACCACAATTTTCCCCAACCGCGCGCGCTCCCCCGCTCGACGGAGTCTCGCACCACCGATACAGATCCCGCCTTCCGACGGGCCTAAGTTTGTTCTCCGCATCGTCTCCGCCCTAATCTAGCTTGGCAGCCCTGCTCGCATATTACCTCGATAATTTCAGTCCGTTCCTGGTCAAGTTTGGGCCCAACTTTGGCATTCGCTGGTATGGCTTCTCCTATTTGCTCGCCTTCTTTTGCGGCTTTCTCCTTCTCCGCTGGCTCGCGCAGCATCGCTACTGCGCGCTCGCGCCCGCCAAGGTGGGCGATTTCATTTTGCTGGCTTCGTTAGGCGTGGTGGTGGGCGGACGGCTCGGCTTCGTCCTTTTCTATCGGCCGGGACAGATCCTGACAGATCCCCTCTTTGTCTTTCGCGTCTGGGATGGGGGAATGTCGAGTCATGGCGGAATGGTCGGACTGACCTTGGTGACGTTCCTCTACGCGCGCCAACAGCGCATCTCCTGGCTGAGCTTGGCGGACAATATTGCAGTTGCGGCGCCGGTCGGGTTGTTCCTCGGGCGTTGCGCGAATTTCATTAATGGCGAGCTTTACGGACGCGCCGCGCAGGTGGCGTGGGCGATGCAATTCCCGAAGGAAGCGCTCGACCTGCCCGAGATCGGCGCCGCCACCCTGGCCGCGGCGCATTCGGTGCGGCCCGAGATCGGCGGCCTCGACGAAATCATCGAACAAGCCCGAAACGACCAGGGCCTGCAGGATGTCCTGCACCAGACGCTGACTCCGCGACATCCATCGCAGATTTACGAGGCGCTCCTGGAGGGAGCCTTCCTCTTTGGTTGTCTTTGGTTCCTGCGCGTTCGTACTCGCCAGCCGCGCGGGCTGCTGGCCGGGCTTTTCCTGCTCCTTTACGCGTTCGTTAGGGTGATCGTCGAATATTTCCGCGAGCCGGACGCGCCCTTGACCGGCCCGTTCACGCGCGGACAGACGTTGTCTGTAATCCTAATCGTGGGTGGGATTTGTTTCGTCGCCTACGCGTTGCGGACGAAGGAATACGAAGCCGTGCGGGGCGGTCGACGGTCCGGGTAGCGCCCACGTCCCGTGGGCGGGTCGCGGTGTCCCACCGCGACGAACTTTCGCTTTCGCCACGTCTGGTCGGAATCGATTGAGCGATGAGGAAAGTCCGTCGCGGCAAGATGCCGCGACAAGCACACGAGACGTATGCGCTACCCGGCCAATTTACGGACGATCGTGACAAAGAGGCGAGCCCGAGTCGAGCCCTGAGTGCCACCAATGTGGGAGCGGCCTTTGTGCCCCGATCAGCCAAGGTCGCCACAAGGGATCGGGGCACACAGGCCCCCTTCCCACATTAATAGACCGGCTCGGTCGCGCGCGTGTTCTTGAGAAAGACCTGTGCGAAAATGAAAAGGATGGCGAAGATGACGACCGACAACGCTGCCGCCCAGCCAAAGCGGTACATGTTGAAGGCCGCCTTGTAGACGTAGGAGACGAGGATGTGAGTAGAGTCCGCCGGTTCCCCCATGTTCGAGACGAGCCAGATGACGTTGATATTATTAAACGTCCAGACCATGCCTAACGTGATTGCCGGGATCATGACCGGCCGGAGCAGAGGAGCGGTGATGTTCCAAAACTGGAACCACTTCGATGCGCCATCGACCTCCGCCGCTTCATAAAGCTGGTCCGGGAT
>JACCZO010000242.1 GCA_013695925.1 Chthoniobacterales bacterium | reverse complement strand
GCGCTTGATTGTGCGGGGCGACACTTCCAGGACTTCGCCCGCTTCTTCTGTCGTTAGGCCGCCGAAGAAGCGCAACTCCACCACCTGACTCTGGCGCGGATCGATCCGGGCCAGCTCCTGAAGCGCTTCGTCGAGCGCGACCAGGTCAAGACTGCGCGGCAGGCCGGCGGCGAGCGCGTCGTCGAACTCGACCCTTTCCCAAGCCCCGCCACGTTTCTCGGCGCGATGCCGCCGCGCATGATCGACTAGGACCCGCCGCATCACGGACGCCGCCACCCCGAAAAACTGGGCGCGATTCTGCCAGGAAGCGACAGTTTGATCGACCAGCCGGAGGTAGGCTTCATGCACGAGGCCGGTCGCCTGCAGGGTGTGGTCGGCCCTTTCCCGGCGCAGGTAGCCGCGCGCGATCTGGCGCAGCTCGTCGTAGATCAGCGGCATGAGGCGGTCGGCCGCGCCTCGATCCCCCTTGTTCCAGTCGATCAGAACCTGAGTCACTTCCTGTCGGGTTGGAGCGGAAATCATAGTTTGGAGAAATCTCAGGGAGTTCTGCTGCGGGCAACATCTTCAGCGTCGCCTGAATGGAGGCTACCAAACCTACTCGGAAAGTGTAAATACCTAATCCACTGCGGATCGGAGAAGGCGGCGCCGCCGCAGCAGCTTCAGATGAGCCGATTCGTGAAGTACCCTCTAGGTTGAAGTTTAGTGGTAGGAAAATGGGCCCTTCTCCCCGGGCTTTGCGCCTGTGCTGATATGCAACCATCAGTCGGCCGACGAAATTCCCTTTGGTAGACCGCTGGCTATCGATGCCGGTGGGAAATTCGGGCGAAAAATAGTTTGGCCCCATTTCGCCTCTTTTATCGCATTGGCTGAGTAGAGACAGCTTTGGTCGGATACCGATCAGGCGTCGAGAGATGAAATAAGAAAGACATTATGAAAAAAACGTTACTAAATCTCTGGCTTATGCCCCTCTTAAGCGCTGGGGCGTTCACTGTACAGGCCGCGCCGGGTGACCTTGATACAACCTTCAACGGAACCGGCAAAGTGACCACGCAATTGGGCGCCGGCGGAGGTTCGTCGTTTCAGGATGTGGCGATTCAAACCGACGGCAAGATCTTGGCCGTGGACTCGGCGGAAGGTGAGTCAGACCTCGACTGGGCTCTCGTCCGCTACCTGAGCGACGGCAGCCTCGACACCAGTTTTGGCGCCGGCGGCAAAGTGCTCACACCCTTGGGCGCCCACGACGACCTCGCCCACGCCGTCGCCATTCAAAACGACGGCAAAATTATCGTGGGCGGACTCCTCACCAATTCTAACTTCACCCGGACCGGTGCGCTCGTCCGCTACAATGCCAACGGCGCCATTGATACCACCTTCGGCACCGACGGGGTCATGACGTCGGTTAATTTCACCGTCATCAACGCAGTCGTCATTCAAACCGATGGCAAGATTGTCGTCGCCGGCGACAATGCGACTGGCGGTTACGGGGTTGTGCAACGTTTCAATAGCGACGGCACGAACGACTCTTCCTTCGGCAGCAACAGTAACACCATCGTCAGTTTCGGCATCGGCCGGACGGATTTTCTAAATTCTGTCGCGCTCCAGGCCAACGGCAAAATCATCGTCGCCGGCGGCAGCCAGACGGGGAACGCACCCGATTTTGCTTTCGCCCGGCTCAACAGCAACGGCACCCTCGACACCACCTTTGACACCGATGGCCTCCTCCTGGTGCCAGTCGGCGCCGGGGATGCGGCCTACGCGGTGGCGGTGCAGGCGGATGGGAAGATTGTCGCGGCTGGCTATCGGGACGACGACTTTGCCGTCGTTCGCCTGAAGTCGGACGGGACACTCGATGCCAGCTTTGATGGCGATGGAATAGTTACGACAGATCTCGTCGGCTCTGATGTCGGAAGGGACATGCTCATTCAGCCTAACGGTAAAATAATCGTCGCCGGAAGTAACAGCAACGTTTTGGAGGCGCACTTTGCCGTGGTCTCGTACAATTCGGATGGTTCGCTTAATACGCCCTTCGGAACCGACGGAGTTGTGCAAATCGATTTCGGATCGACCCCCGAATTCGCTACCGCCTTGACCTTGGACTACGATGGGAACCTGGTCGTCGCAGGCAACTCCACGAATCTTTTAGCGGTCGCGCGTCTTCTTAGTGACACACCGCCACCACCACCGCCTGCCAATACGCCTCCAGTGGCGGTGGACGATACTTACATTGCGAACGGCCCGACCGCCTGTCCTACTCCGAGTTTTACGAGCGATACGGCACCGGGTGTGTTGCGCAACGATACAGACATGGAAGGGAATCCGCTTACTGCACAACTTGTTACCCCGCCAACCCGGGGAACCGTCACACTGAATCCAGACGGTTCGTTCTTCTATGTAACCAGTGACTGCGGACTGACAGGGACAGACTCATTTACTTACCGCGCCAGCGACGGGCAAGATTTGAGTAATGAAGCCACAGTTACGATCATTCTCGACTCCGGGGCAGCCGCCAATGAGGTGCTCCTCAACATCTCGACGCGGCTGCAGGTTTTGACGGACGACAAGGTGCTCATTGGAGGTTTCATTGTCAGCGGCGACGAGCCTAAGACAGTCATCCTGCGCGCGATCGGCCCTGCGTTGGCCGACTTTGGCATTTCCGATGCGCTGGCCGATCCCGTGCTGGAGCTGCACGCCGCCGACGGCTCTCTCATCATGAGTAACGATAACTGGAAGATGGATCAGGAAAGTGAGATCGAGATGACCGGACTCGCGCCGACCAAAGACCTCGAATCAGCCATCCTAGCCACGCTCGATCCCGGCGCCTACACCGCGATTGTGAGCGGCAAAAACGGCGGCACCGGCGTTGGCTTAGTCGAGGTTTATGATCTGGATGCAACCGCTGCCTCCGAGCTGGCGAACATCAGCACCCGCGGTTTTGTCGAGACCGCTGACAACGTCATGATCGGCGGCTTTATCCTCGGGGGCGAGACGGGGAGCGCCACCGTCCTGATTCGGGCGATCGGTCCTACGCTGGCCGACTTCGGCGTGGCCGACGCATTGGCCGATCCCACCCTAGAGTTACGCGACGTGCAAGGGACGCTCATCAGCAGCAACGATAACTGGAAAGATAGTCAGGAAGACGAGATCGAGGCAACGGGCCTGGCTCCGCAGGATGACCTGGAGTCAGTCGTATTTGAGACACTTAACCCCGGCGCCTACACCGCAATCGTTGCAGGACAGAGCGGCGGCACGGGAGTAGGCTTGGTCGAGGTTTATCGACTTCCCTAGCCCCCATGTGAGCGGCGTTCAACCCGTCTCACGAACTGCTTTTCCCGGACTGAGGATGAACTGATTTCGGCGGAGAAAAGGATTCGCCGGAACAGGGGCTGACGCTACGGTATTCACCGTGCCGTCGTCTGTCTCGCCTTTGCTCACCGCGCACGTCCTTTTCACCGACGTGGTTGGTTATTCCCGCCTGTCCAGCGATCAGCAGTCGGTCGTATTTCGTCGGCTGCAGGAGTATGTGAATGATTGCGAGGCGGTCGTCGAAGCGGCCCGCGATCAGCACGTCGTTCGCATCCCTTCAGGCGATGGAATGGCGCTCGCATTTTTCGACCGCTGTTCCAACCCACTGCGCTGTGCCTGCGAGCTGGCGGATAAGATCGATCGGGATGGCAGCTTCAGCGTGCGCATGGGAATCCACACCGGCGAGGTCACTCGTCTGCTCGATATCAATGGCCGTGAGAATGTGAGCGGCGAAGGCATTAACACCGCTCAGCGAGTGATGGATTTCGGTGATGGCGGCCACATTCTCATGTCGGTCCAACACGCCACCTGCCTGCAGGAAGCACACGATCCAGCCGCCAACGAGTGTTATGACATCGGGATAGCCACGGCCAAGCATGGGACGCGCATCCACCTTTTTAATTTCCATCGACCCGCCGTGGGCATGTCGGAAGTGCCCGTCAAGGTGCGCCAGGATGACGAATGGATTCGTCCCCAAACCCTGCGGCTCGGGACTTCAGGTCATAACATTTTTCTCGCTACCTTGCAGATTCTGGGCTGGCTCTTTGTGTCACCCCGGCATTGGCGCGTTCACGTCACTCAGATAGATCCCCGGCTTACACCTAACTTTAGTGTGATCGATCTCAGTGGGCCGCAGCTACGACGCAATCGCGATCTGCGCGAGTTACTGCTGCAGGTCTATGTCATCTGTCCGTGCCTCCTCACTCTGCTCATTTGGGCGGTGCTGACTCCGATCGCCTCCAGTCTGAACATTAATGTCGCCTTTTGGATTGGGGTGATGTGGGCGGGCGGCTTGATTTTTAGCGTTCTGCTCGGCGTGGGTGCGGGTCTGGTCGGGTTTGTTCTCCTGACTATCGATGCGGTGGTCCAAG
>JACCZO010000236.1 GCA_013695925.1 Chthoniobacterales bacterium | reverse complement strand
CGTCTCTTTGATCCGCGCGACCTGAGTGTGACCCCGGGCAGCAGCGTGCTGGTGCGGGGCGATCGTATCGCGCGGGTTGGACTCGGGTCGGAATTGAAAGCGGAAGCCGGCATCGAAACGATTGACGCGCAGGGCCGTTTTTTGATGCCCGGCTTGTGGGATAACCATCAGCATTTCAGCAGTGTCGAAGACGGAGCGCTCGACCTCGCCAATGGTGTGACGAGCGCGCGTGACATGGGCAACGACACCGAAAGTTTCCTCGCCCGCGTCGCGCGCTACGACAATGGGAGCGAGCTCGGGCCGCGCGTCCTGAAGGCCGGGATCATCGACGGCACGGGCGAGTTTGCCGGGCCGACGAAGATGCGGGTCGACAACGCGCAGCAGGCGCGAGAGGACGTCGACTGGTATGCGGACCACGGCTACGTCCAGATCAAAATTTATTCCTCGGTCAAACCGGAGCTGATGCCGCTCCTCGCCGAGCGCGCGCACGCCCGCGGCTTGCGCGTCAGCGGGCACGTGCCGGCCTTCATGTCGGCGCGGCAGTTCGTCGAAGGCGGCGCCGATGAAATCCAGCATCTCAATTTCATCGAGCTCTATTTTCTATTCCCGGAAGTGATGGAAACGCGCAACCGCGACCGCTTCATCAAGGTGGCGGAGCACGCGCGTGAATTTACTCCCGATAAACCGCAGGTGCGCGAGTTCATCGAATTCCTGAAGAAACATCAGACCGTGCTCGACCCGACGATGAACATCTTCGAGGCGATGTTTTGCGGAAACCCGAACGCCATCACGCCCGGACTCGAGGAAATCGCCCTGCGTTTTCCGGCGCAGGTGCGGCGCGCGATCCGAAGCGGCGCGCTCGAAGTCCCGCCCGAAAAAGCGGACGCCTACCGCGAAGCGTTCCCGGCCATGCTGGTCCTGCTCAAGGCGCTGCACGACGCCGGTGTCACAATCATTCCCGGCACCGACGCGCTCGCCGGCTACACGCTGCATCACGAGCTCGAGCTCTATGTCCGGGGCGGAATTCCCGCACCGGAAGTTTTGCGCCTCGCGACGCTCACATCAGCGCAGGTGATGGGTGTCACCAAAGACCGCGGAGTGATCGCCGGCGGCAAGCTGGCCGACATGATTCTCATCAATGGCGATCCCACAAAGAACATCGGCGACCTCGGGAAGATCACGACCGTGATCAAAGGCGGAAAAACGTATGACCCGGCGGCGATCGAAAAAGCGCTCGGGATCGGACCGCGTCCCGCCGGGCACTAACGGAGGCGCGTTCAATTAGGATGAAGACATCAACCAATCGCCAGGCTATCGGTGGAAGGACGCTCGGTCTCTGCTTTCTCCTCGCGCTCTCGGCTTTCATTAACTACGTCGATCGCGGCAGCCTTTCGGTCGCCGCACCGCTCCTCAAAGGTGAGTTACACTTAACGGCTTCTCAGCTCGGGAACCTGCTCGGCGCGTTCTTTTTGACTTACACGGTCATGATGGTCTTCACCGGCTGGATGGTGGACCGCTTCCACGTCGGCTGGCTCCTGGCCGGCGGACTGGTCGTCTGGTCGCTGGCGACGATCGCGACGGGTTTGGTGAATGGATTTATAGGGCTACTTATTTTTCGGATGTTACTCGGGGCAGGCGAGGCGGTGGCCTTCCCGGCTTACGGCAAGATCCTGGCGCAGCACGTCGCGGAGGAACATCGCGGGATCGCCAATGCCATGATCATTACCGGGATGAGCCTGGGGCCGGCGGTTGGCACCTTGATCTGTGGCAGTCTCATGACGACCTACGGCTGGCGCCCGGCCTTTGTTGTTCTCGGGCTCGGCAGCCTGCTTTGGCTCGTGCCCTGGTTGCGCTGGATGCCGCGAGCGCCCAAAACCTCAGAGCGGAGTTTTTGCCCGGCGTCGTTTAGAGATATTCTCGGTAGGCGCGCCTTTTGGGGAACTGGGATTGGTCAATTTTGTAGCCAATACCCATTCTATCTTTTGATCCTGTGGCTGCCCTTTTATCTGGTCAGCGAGCGTCATCTTTCGATGACGCAAATGGCCCGGGAAACCGCGACGTTTTTCGTCGTCTATGCGGCGGGCGCTCCCCTCATCGCCTGGCTCGCCGATTCCTTCATCCGCCGCGGGTCGAGCGCCAATGTCATTCGCAAGTCCTCCATGGCCATCGGACATCTTGTCGTCGTGGGCGGCGTTTTAGGTCTCGCGGGCGCCAGCGCCGGGGACACGCTCGAGTGGCTTATCATCATGGCCGCCGGCTACGGCTTCGTCGGGCCGAACCTGCTTGTTTTTGCCCAAACCCTGGCCGGACCTGCAGTGGCCGGTCGCTGGACCGGGCTCCAGAATACCCTGGGCAACCTGGTCGGCATCGTTGTTGGACCCTTGACTGGCTTGGTCGTCGACCGGACGGGCCACTTCTGGTGGGCCTTCGTTTTGGCGGCCGGGTTTATGGTTCTAGGCGGTCTGTCGTGGGTGCTCCTCACTGGTCAGCTGACTCGGGTGAGCTGGCCCGGGGAAATGGGCGATGAGAATGAGCCACCGCCCCCGGCGCCTGCGCCTGCCAGTTGAGAAAACATCTCGAGGATCACGACAGAGCGCTCTGCGAAAGTCGAGGGATCCGCCGTGACGCGCCGGCAGTTGCGCGCATTGGTGCGCATTGACAGAAAACCAGCTTTCTGGGAATCTGGGCACGATGAAAACCACTCTTGATCTTCCTGATGACCTGATGCGCGAGGTAAAGATTCGCGCTGTGCACGAGCACAAGAAGCTGAAGGACGCGATCGCGGAATTGATCCGCAAAGGGATCGCTGCGTCGAAGTCCACGCGCCCGAAACTACCGAAGCCGGTTAGGCTGCGTGGGGGGTACAAGCCGACGGTCGAAGATATCGAGGCGGCGATTGCCTGGGGCCGGGAGTAATAATGTTCGTCGTTGATACGAACATTATCGCGGCTTTGTATGTCAGAGGCGCGTATAGCGAACCGGTGAAGCGCCTCCATGCGCGCGATCAAGTTTGGCGCACGGATCCCTTCGCTCTTATCGAGTTCAGTAACGTTCTGGCGAGCTACGAACGTGCGCGTTACCTCACGGAGAACGTGGCAAAACAATGTCTTGCTGACGCGCAAGATTTTCTGCGCCCGCACTACTTCGTGGTGCGCCACGACGCTGCATTGGCAATGGCTATTCGCTTTAGGATTACTGCATACGATGGCCGCTTCCTCGCTTTGGCCGATCAACTCGGCAGCCCCCTCGTGACCGAGGACGCAAAGCTGCGCTCGGCCGCGCCAAAGCTGACGCAATCACTCGCTGAAGCGTTGGTCACCGCGTGACCAAACGCGACAAGCTACTGTAAAGATCGAACCGCCTCCGCCAAGCCTTCGGCGCGGCAAGCAATTTTTCGCCGAGCTGAGCGCCGCAATGTTTACAAGGTAGCGGTCGCCTATGCGATCGTGGGCTGGCTGTTGATTCAAGCGGCGTCAATTCTGTTCCCACCTTTGAAGCTCCCGCTTGGGTAATGAAGGTCTTCGTTTTGGTGGTCGTGCTTGGCTTTCCCATCGCGCTCGTGATCGCGTGGGCCTTCGAGCTGACACCGGAGGGGATCAAGCGCACGGAAGACGTTGCCCCTAACGAATCGATCACCCCCCGGACCGGACGGAAGCTCTTCGGGATCACGGTTGTGCTGGCGGTGATTGCGGCTGGTTTGTTTGCGTTCCAATTCTTGCGGCAGAAATCCGCCGCTGTTCCTGCCCCAACGTCGGCCCCGACCGCCATTCCGGAGAAATCGATCGCGGTCCTGCCCTTTGACAACCTGAGTCGCGATCCCGACAACGGCTACTTTGCGGAAGGCGTGCAGGAATAAATCCTCACGCGCCTGGCCAAAGTGGCCGACCTGAAAGT
>JACCZO010000226.1 GCA_013695925.1 Chthoniobacterales bacterium | reverse complement strand
GCCCCGAGACGACGGCCACGTTGCCGGAAGCATCGGTGGCGATACGGGCGGCCTGACCTGCGCCGTCGTTCCCGGCGGTCTGACCGCCGGCTTCCCACAGAATCGGAAGCGTATCCACCGCGCTGGCGAACGCCGCGACCAGGAAGGACGCAGCAAGCGCCATCGCAACATTTATGAGGCGCCCATTGGCGCTGCTCTTCGGACGCATGTCCAGGTCCTTGTTCAATTGTTTGTGGAGACGTTTCGTTGTTTTCATAGTCAGCGTGCTTCAGTGTGTTTTTTTTGCGATCCAAAAATACTTTCCCGCGTCAGTCTTTATCGGCAAGAGACGCGATGCTCTACTGGGATTGCGAAAGACTGACCATTTTTTGCCATTGCCGTGGAACGCACGGTCTTGGCTGGAGAAATCCGAGGCGCAGGTGACGCGGCGTGCGCGTAGTTTAGATTGCAACACGCATGAACACGATCCGCGGAATCAAACTGCGCTGGATCCCCCACCCGCTCGGCGACGCCACTTTTCAGCTCGCCCGGCTCCAGTTCATCCCGCTCACGCCGTATCGCTGGCATCCGGCGATCAACGCCTTTCAGTGCGCCAAGGGCCTGCGCATTTGCGTCGATCTCGCCGGAATCGATCAGGCCCAGGTGGATCTCACGCGACTGGGATGGAACTGATTACGCTCGCGGGCTACACCGGGCGCGAAAAGCTGGAGATCGCACGGCGCTATCTCGTTAGGCGTCAGCTCGAGGAAAATGGCCTCAAGCCCGAGCAGTGTGAATGGGATGAGGACGCGCTCGTTAAGGTAATCGACAGCTACACTCATGAAGCTGGCGTGCGCGAGCTCGAGCGGCAGGTCGGCGCGGTCATTCGCGGAGTGGCGGCGCGGGTCGCGCGCGGACAGATCGAGCCCGTCAAGGTCACTCCCGAACTCGTGGAAGAAATGCTCGGTGCGCCGCGTTTCATCCACGACACGAAACTGACCGCGAACCAGCCTGGCATCGTGACCGGGCTCGCCTACACGCCGGTCGGCGGCGAAGTGCTGCACATCGAGGCGACCCGTTACCCGGGCAAAGGCAACATCACCCTGACCGGCCAGATCGGTAACGTGATGAAGGAATCGATGCAGGCTGCGCTCAGTCTGGTCCGCAGCCGCGACGGGCAGATCGGCGCGTCAGCGAAGGACTTTAGCGAAATGGATGTGCACGTTCACGTGCCCGCCGGCGCGGTTCCGAAAGATGGGCCGTCCGCGGGCGTCGCCATGTTCACCGCGCTCGCGTCGCTCTTCAGCAACTCTCCGGTGCGCTCCGATGTCGCGATGACGGGCGAGATCACCCTGCGCGGATTGGTTCTGCCGATCGGTGGATTAAAAGAGAAAAGCCTCGCGGCAATGCGGGCTGGCATCACGACCGTGATCATTCCGAAGCAAAACGAGAAAGATCTGGCCGATATTCCCGAGGAAGCGAAACAAAAGATCCAGTTCGTGCCTGTGGAGACGGTCGATGAAGTGCTGCAGACCGCGCTCGAGAAACCACCCTCCCCTTACGAAGCGTAAGACACTCACCTTTGTGCATAAGCTCAAGCTGTCGTTAGGGGTTTTAATGATCGCGGCGCTTTTCGTGCCGTTGAGCGAATGCTCGCATGCCAGGAAAGCGAACGACCTGCCGCCGCCGCCGAAAACAGGAATGCAAAAGATTTTCCCGCGGAGCAACGCGCAAACCGAGTATAGCTACGGTGCCACCCGCATCGGCCCATCGCTTCATGGCGCCTCCGCGGTGGTGGCGTTTGGCTGGCCGCTCCTTCTTGCTTTGCTCGAAAGACGCGCGCTAGGAAAACGCCGCGCCTGGCTGCTCTACGTGTTGGAACTCTTGCTCTGCGCCGGGACGTTCTGGTGGATCTATGCGGTCTCCGAAGGCGGCCGCCGACTCTGGGGCGCATATTTCGTTTTCGGCTTGATGGGTCTCTACGCGATCGCCGCAGTCGTCGATCTTTCGACCAAAACCCGGGACCGTCCCCAACGAACGGGAAGCGCAGAGGTTCGGGCACAAAATTAAGTTCTTGTCGCCCGCTTCCCCCACGTTAACATTGCGCTCCCGACTGGAAATTCACCGCGCGCGCTTTTGAAGCGCCAGCCTTGCTGGACCTAGAGTGCGCGGCGAAGACCCAAAGGATGCACAACATCACCAACCACCAACTTCGGAAGACGAGAGCCACCCCGCCTCGCTTCTTTTTCCGCCGCGCCCAACATTTTCAGGCGCGGTTTTTTTATGAGCGATAACCCAGCCGACCTTAGCCTCAGTAACTTCCTCGCCGGCGAAAGTCGCGACCCGCTGCAAGCTCCGCCCAGTTTCACCCGCTGGATGGAAGCGGGCGCGTGGGCGGTTGAACTCTATGAACCGGAAATGCGCTCGGCCGCGGAAGCCCGCACCACCATCACCTACGGCGGCAAACCACAGCCCGTGATCAACCTTTGCTCCTACAATTACCTCGGGCTGGCCAATCATCCCGAGGTCATCGCCGCGGCCCACGACGCCCTCACCACTCACGGACTCGGGGCCTGCGGTTCGCCCATGCTTTCCGGGATGACCGATCTGCATCGCGAATTGGAGCGCAAACTCGCGCAATATCTCGGGCGCGAAGACGCCATGCTTTTCAACAGCGGCTTCGGCGGCGCGCTCGGCACGATCTCGGGTTTGCTGCGCAAGACCGACGTGGCGATTCTCGACAATCGCTCCCACCTCAGCCTGCGCGACGGGGCCACTCTCTCGCGCTGTCGCTCGGAGAAATTCGAGCATAACGATCCCGCCGCCCTCGCAGCGTCGTTAGGACGGCACGCCGGGAAACGGGTGTTGGTCGTGATCGAAGGCATCTATTCAATGGACGGTGACTTCGGCAACCTCGAGGCCTTGCTCGACGTCGCCGAAGGTCACGGCGCGAGCGTTTTTATCGACGAAGCTCATTCCATTCTCGCCTGCGGCGAACATGGCCGCGGGGCGGCGGAGAAATTCGGGGTGGAAGGTCGAGTCCCCCTCACCTACGGAACTTTTTCCAAAGCCTTCGGCGCACTTGGCGGTTTTGTGGCCGGTTCGCGTGAGACTTTGCAATATCTGCGCTTCTATGCGCACCCCTACGTTTATTCCTGCGCCCTTCCGCCCGTCGTGGTCGCGGCGATTCTCAAGGCGCTTGAGATCGGCACGAGCCAGCCGGAGCTCCGCACCCGGCTGTGGGAGAATGCCGATTATTTCCGCGGACAACTGCGCGGGCTCGGGATCGACACCGGAAATTCCAATACCTATGTGATGCCGATCGTGATCGGCGATCGCGAACGGATGTACCGGGCCGGTCACGAGCTGCGCAGCCGCGGGCTCTGGGTCGCGCCGGTCGATTACCCGGCGGTACCGCAGGACCGGATTTGTTTCCGGGCCTGTGTCACAGCGTTGCATACGCGAGCCGATCTGGACGAAGCGCTCAATATCCTGGAAGACACGCTCGTCCCCGGGCTGGTCGCGAAAAGCGCCTAACGGGTGGCGCGGGCTTCGATCGGTTGCGCAGGACCGGCCGTAATGGAACCACCTTCGGTCGAAGCCAGCTACAAAGCGCGCGAAGTCGAGAGCGCACTCGATCTCTATTTCTATCGCAAAGTCGGCTATCGGCTCGCGCTTCTTTTTGCGAAATTGCACATGACGCCGGCACAGGTGACCTGGTGTGGTGCGGCGCTCGGCATCGCGGCCGGCCACTTTTATTTCTATCCCGATCTCAAATGGAACCTACTCGGGATGCTGCTGCATGTTCTCTCGAACGCGTTTGATAACGCCGACGGCCAGCTCGCTCGCCTAACGAAACAGGGCAGCCGGAGCGGACGCGCGCTGGATGGCCTGGCCGACAACCTCGTTTTCATCAGCGTCTACGCCCACCTTTGCC
>JACCZO010000222.1 GCA_013695925.1 Chthoniobacterales bacterium | reverse complement strand
TCCTTGCCTTCGATCCGGAGTTTGCCGGCTTCGCGCGCCTTGGCGAATGAGCCTAACGACACCAGGTCGTCGAAGTGCACCGTCTCGGCCGCGATAAAGCCGCGCTCGAAATCGGAATGGATGACCCCGGCCGCGGCCGGCGCCTTGTCGCCTTCGTGGATCGTCCAGGCGCGCGTTTCTTTTTCGCCGGTGGTGAGGTAAGTGCGCAGGCCGAGAAGGTGATAGACGGCGCGGATGAGCGAGCCGACGCCGCTTTCCTTGACCCCGAGGTCGCGCAGGTATTCGGCGGCTTCGGCTTCCGGCAGGTCGACCAATTCGCTTTCTATCTGGGCGCTGATGACGACGGCTTCGGTCGCAAAATGAGTGCGGGCGTAATTGTGCACCGCGCGAACGTGCTGGAGCGCTTTGTCGCCGGGAACGCCGTCCCCGGCCGCGGGAGATCCAGTTTGGAGACCGGGGACAGCGTCCCCGGCTACAACTACAACGCCCGCGGCGACAGAGGCCAAATCGCTCTCTGCCACATTGCAGGCGAAGAGCGTCGGTTTGGAAGTGAGGAGAAAGAATTCGCGGACGAGGGCCTTTTCCTCGTCGGCTAATTCGAACGTAATGGCCGGTTTTCCGGAATCGAGATGCGGCAGGAGTTTTTCGATGATCGCGTTCTCGGCTTTGGCGGTCTTGGAGCCAGCCCGAACTTCCTTCTGCAAGCGGTCGCGCCGTTTCTGTAAGGACGCGAGATCGGCTAGGATGAGCTCGGTGTTGATGACCTCGATGTCGCGCACCGGGTCGAGCGTGCCGCTGACGTGGTGGATATCGCCATTCTCGAAACAACGCACCACCTGCACGATCGCGTTCACTTCCCGGATGTGGCTGAGGAATTGGTTGCCCAGTCCCTCGCCCGCGCTCGCGCCCTTGACCAGCCCCGCGATATCGACGAACTCGATCGCGGCCGGGATGACTTTCTGGGAGTGCGAAAGTTTCGAGAGAACTTCCAGCCTCGGATCGGGCACGGTCACGATGCCGAGGTTCGGATCGATCGTGCAAAATGGATAATTGGCTGCCTGCGCCTTTTGGGTGCGGGTGACGGCATTGAAAAGAGTGGATTTGCCAACGTTAGGCAAACCCACGATTCCGGCGCTCAACATAGGCGCGGAGGTTACTGCGGGAGAACCGGCATCGCAACGAGCTGGCTGGTGGCCGACGCGGCAAAGGCGAAAGCAGCAACGAGCATCATTAGGGATTTCATTGAGATAGCTCCGTCGCCGCCAAGCCCGGAGGCGTCGGGGAAAGAGAATTCCGCAAAGGAAGAATCGGGCCGGCGAGATTCGAACTCGCGACCTCTTGAACCCCATTCAAGCGCACTACCAAGCTGTGCTACGGCCCGAAACTGCGAACTATTCCCCGCACCGGTTGCGCTTGCCAAATAAAATCACAGGCACGACGGAGAAGGAGGGCAATGGCTGACCCGGAAAAAAGTGAAAACGATCCAAAAGCAGCTCCCGCTGCCGGGCTCGACGACGATCGAGGCGCTGACCCGGCCGTTCGGCGAATTCGCCCGGCTCGAGTCGTCGGGTGGCATCCTCCTCATCTGCTGCACCCTGGCGGCGATGCTCTGGGCCAACTCTCCGTGGTCGCACGGCTACTTCGAACTCTGGCACACCAAGCTCACCGTTGGCTTCGCCCAGGCGACGCTCTCAAAGGAAATCCACTTCTGGATCAACGACGGCTTAATGGCGATTTTCTTTCTCCTCGTCGGGCTCGAGATCAAGCGCGAGGTGTTGATCGGCGAGCTGGCCTCGCTCCAGAAGGCCGCCTTCCCGCTCGCCGCCGCAGTCGGCGGCATGCTTCTCCCGGCCGGCTGCTATTTTCTCTTTAACCAGAGCGGTCCCGGCACGGCGGGATGGGGGATTCCGATGGCGACCGATATCGCGTTCGCGCTCGGGGTGCTCGCCCTCCTCGGCGACCGGGTGCCGACACAGCTCAAAGTGTTCCTCGCCGCGCTGGCCATCGCCGATGACATCGGCGCGGTTCTCGTCATTGCCTTTTTTTATACCGATCAACTTTCCTGGATCAGCCTGGCGGTGGCGGCGGCTTTTTTTCTCCTCCTGATCGTGATGAACCGGATCGGCGCCCGGCATCCGCTCGTCTACATTATTCTCGGGCTCGGCTTGTGGCTCGCTTTTTTGCAATCCGGCATTCACGCCACCGTAGCCGGGGTGCTCCTCGCCCTCACGATCCCCGCCCATCGGCGAATCGATGGCGAGGCGTTTCTGGACCGGAGCCGGAAAATCCTCGAGGAATTTCGGCACGCCGAAAAATGCGAGGATCCGATCGAGGCGAGCGCGACGCGCAGCGCGGCGTTGAATTTGCTTGCCACCGATTGCCATTACGCAGAGGCGCCGATGCTCCGCTTCGAGCACGCGCTCGTGCCCTGGATCAAGCATGCCATCATGCCGATCTTCGCTCTCGCCAATGCCGGGGTTTATCTTGGGGGCGACGCCCTTAACGACCTCGCGAATCCGATCAGCCTGGGAATCATCTGCGGGCTGGTGCTGGGGAAACCGATCGGCATTGGGGTCTTCGCCTGGTTGGCGGTGCAGACTCGCCTCGCCGTGCTCCCGACCGGGGTGAGCTGGCGCCAGATTCTCGGGGTGGGAATGCTCGGGGGCATTGGTTTCACCATGTCGCTCTTCATTTCCAGCCTCGCTTTTACCGGCAACGCCGAGATTGAAATTTCGAAAATCGGCATTCTCGCCGCCAGCATCGTCGCCGCCCTCGCCGGCACCCTCGTCGTTTTCAAGCGCAATCTGCCTAACGACGGAAAGGACGCGGAGTCAGCCCTTCCAGCCGGTCAGGAAAGCGTCAATTAGCTGCGGCAGATCATCGCTGTAACCGCCTTCCAGAATCGCGCCTGCTGGAACCACGCTCTCCCGCAGCCAGCGGCCGAAAAGCGCGAAATCTTCCTGCTCCAGACTCATCTGCGTGATTGGATCGCCCACATAGGCGTCGAAGCCGGCCGAGACGAGAAGAAGGTCGGGCTTGAACTCGAGGAGGAGAGCAAGAGCGCGCTCGACCGCGGCGCAATGCTCCGCCCGCGGGGCATCCGGCGGCACGGGGAAATTATGGACGTTGCCTAACGAGCGCGCGCCGGTGCCCGGATACCCAGGAAATTGGTGGACGGAGGCAAACGCGATCTGCGGATGGCCGGCCACGATTGCTTCGGTCCCGTTGCCGTGGTGCGCGTCAAAATCCCAGATCGCGACCCGTTCCGCGTCGCGCGCCAGGGCGTCGAAGGCAGCGACGGCGACATGGTTAAAGAAGCAAAAACCCATCGCCTGGTCGCGGGTGGCGTGATGCCCGGGCGGGCGCATGAGACTAAAGGCGCGATCTCCGCCTAACGACGCCCGGGCGACGGCGCAGGCCGTCCCGGAAGCGCGCGC
>JACCZO010000220.1 GCA_013695925.1 Chthoniobacterales bacterium | reverse complement strand
CCGGGAACCGGAGGAGCTCATGAAAGCCTTTGAGCATGCGCAAGAACGCCAGCTCGAGTTGAGCCCGGAACTAACCGATGTCCTGACGCGCCGCCTGCGCTACGTGACGCGCGAGTTTCGTTACGCGAAGGCGCCGCGCGAGATCTTCGCGCGTATTCTGAGCCGCAAGGGAGAGGTCGCGCGCATTCTGCGCATGATGCACGAAGTCGATTTTCTTGGCCGCTATCTGCCGGAGTTCGGTCCCCTCACCTGCCTCGTGCAGCACGAATATTTTCATCGTTACACGGCGGATGAGCACACTCTGGTCTGCATCGAAAAACTCGACGCCCTCCGCGACACTGACGGCCCCAAACTGCAGCCCTACCGAAAACTCTTCGAGGCCCTGGCAGATCCCTACGTTCTTTACCTCGCCCTCCTCCTGCACGACACCGGGAAGGGAGTCGGCGCGCGGCCGCACTCGGAAGCGAGCGCGCTCTTCGCCCAGGGGGTGGCGGCGCGACTCGAACTCTCGCCCGAGCAGCGCCGGGCGCTCGTGCTCCTGGTCGAACATCACGTCACGCTCTCGAACACCGCGCAACAACGCAATGTGGATGACCCGGCGACCGTAATCGGATTCGCGAGCATTGTGAAATCGCAGGCCAATCTCGACGCGCTTATGCTCCTCACCCTGGCCGACGGGCAGGGCACGACCGATGCGTGGTCCGATTGGAAAGAGCTGCTCGTCTGGCACCTCTACCAGGCAACTACGCGTTATTTGCTGGACCAGGAGGGCTTCATTTTCCAGACGAAGATCGAGCGCGACCGCTTACGCGCGGCGGTCGCGGCGAGGCTCGCGCCGGATTTCTCCGACGAGATCGAAGCCCATTTCGATTACATGCCCGACCATTATGTCCGGGCTTTCGACGTCAATGAAATCGTCGCGCACCTTGATCTCTTCCGCAGTTTCTGGCGCGGGCTCTACCTCGGCAACGAGCCCGCTTACGTTCCTGCGTTGCGCTGGGAAGCGCAGCCCGAGCAAGGCCACAGCGTCGTCTCCGTCTGCACCTGGGATCGATTGCAATTGCTCGCCAGCATCGCGGGTGCGTTTGCAGTCGCTTCAGTCAATATCCTAAGCGCCGATATTTTCGTTCGGGGCGACAATCTCGTGCTCGACGTTTTTCGGGTCTGCAACAGCAAGCTCGCGCCAGTGACCGACCCGCGCGAGATCGCGACCGTCGAATCGGTCCTGCGGATCGCGCTCGAAGGCGAAGGATTCGACATGACCCCGCTCCTCGCTAACGTCCGCCGCAAAGGGCGCAAACGTCCGTCCGAGATTGATTTTCCGACCCGGATCACGGTCGAAAACAAGAGCCATCCCACCTCTACTCTCATCCAAGTGGAGACGCCCGACCGGCTCGGCCTGCTCCACGACCTCGTCGCCTGCCTCGGCCGAAACAATGTTTACATCGCGCTCGCCCGTATCAGCACGGAAAAGGGCGCGGCGATCGACACCTTTTATGTGACCGACGCCGGAACGCGGGGGCAAATCACCGACTCGAAACGAATCGATCAGCTCCACCAGGAACTGACCGCCGCTGCCGTCCCGGCGCCAGCCTAACGACAAAGGTCGGGGCGGGAGGAAGCTACGCTTTGCCGAAAGGGGGAATGCGTTTACCTTGCGCCTCCATTTGCCATGAACGTCCTTATTCTTGCCGCCGGCTACGCGACCCGCCTCTACCCTCTCACCCTCACGAAGGCCAAACCGCTCCTCGAAGTGGCCGGCAAACCGATGATCGAGTGGGTGCTCGATAATCTCGCACCCATCCCTGGAATTGAGACCGTCTACGTGGTCACGAACGCCAAGTTTGCGCAGGATTTTCAGGATTGGGCGGATGGCTACGCCAAATCGCAACCAGAGGTGAAATTCAAGATCGTGAACGACGGCTCACGGAGCGACGCCGACAAACTGGGCGCGATCGGCGACATTCGATTGGTCATCACGCAGGAAGAATTAGCAGGCCAGCCCCTGGTTGTCGTCGCGGGCGACAACCTCTTCAGCGAACCGCTGGCGGATTTCGCCGCCACGGCCGAAGGCTCTGCCGCCACTCTCGCCACCTACGACGTCGGAGATCTTGAGGCGATGAAAAAATATTCCGCGATCAAGACCGATGCGCAGGGCGTCATCACCCACTTCGAGGAAAAGCCGGAAAAGCCGGAGACCACTCTGACCGGGATTGCGCTTTACTATTTCGCGCCGGAGACGCTCGAACTGTTCACGACCTACATCGCGGCGGGAAACAATCCCGATCAGCCCGGGCGCTTCATCCAATGGCTCTACACGCGGCGTCCGGTGAAGACGTATCAAATCAAGGGCGTCTGGTACGACATCGGGAGCAAAGAAACGCTCGAGGAAGCGAACAAGATCTTTGCCGAAGTGTAGCCGCGTCGCTGGTATCTGTTTAGCCTTCTGCTCGGAGCGCCAGAGGCGCGGCATGTTTATAGCCCCCCCGGCCCGAAGAATATCCAAGCTCCGTTAGGAGCGGCATGTCCGCCAGCCGGACGGACCTGGTCCGGTAGCGGGTTGGACGCGCGCTGCACATGTCGCTCCTGACGGAGCTTGAATTCGCCCTTGGGCCGGTGCGCTATAAACATGTCGCGCCGACGGCGCTGTTGGTGAAACCGCAGGTCGCGCGTTCTTGGTTAACCCGCTCCTGCGTGTCGTCCTTCTGCTATACCGGGCAGACAGAAGGCTAAACATATCCCTTCGCTGTGCGAAGCGCGGGAAGCAGTCAGGCTACTGAGAATTCTTTTCCGCGGAGGCGTTCTCCTCGGCGCTTCGCACAGCGAAGCGGCTACAGC
>JACCZO010000194.1 GCA_013695925.1 Chthoniobacterales bacterium | reverse complement strand
GCCATTCCATCTTGATTGCGGTCGCGAGGGTGAGAAGCACCTGGCGCTCGCCGTCACTCGATTCGATCTCGCGAATTTCCGAGGCGGTGAGGAGCCGGGCGCGATGGACGACGCTTTCGCGCGCCAGGACGCCACGGCGGTTGTGCACGAGGGCGCAGCGGAGCGTGCCCTCGTCGAACCGCACCGCGACTTGGTCGGGAAACCCGGCGAGAACGCAGCGCGCGATCGCGCCGGGCTCGGCTTCACGCTCTGCGGTGTCGAGTCCCTCGGCCTTGGCGATGGAGAGGAATTGCTCCCAAAGCTGGCCCGCCTCGCGCGCCGCACCGGCGTTTACTCCGAGCTGTGCGCACCGCCGCGGATCGAAGTTGTTCTTCTCCGCGAAACGAAAGGCGCGCAGCAGAATGAAGAGATCGGATTCGTCTTCGCCGCCGAGAAAATCTTCGCGCTCGTCGCGCATTTGTTTTCCTTCCGGGCGCCTGAGGAGATTGCGGCCCTGGGTGAGCGCGGCGATGAGCGCAATCCCGCGGACGCACTTCTGCTCTTGGGCTGCCAGCAGCATGCGCGCATAGCGCGGGTGCACCGGGAAAGCGAGCATGCGCCGGCCTAACGGCGTGATCGCGGAGGCTCTTCCGGGGAGCGCGGGCGCCCCGCCCGCGCTCCCCGGAAAGCTTTCGCGGCGTGCGTAAATTGCGCCGAGATCGGTCAGGAGCTGTTGGGCGTTTTCGAGCGCTTTTGGCTCCGGCGGCTCGAGCCAGCGGAAACCCGCGATGTCCTCGATCCCGCTCCCTTTCAAAGTCAGCACGACTTCCGCCAGATCGAGCCGTTTCACTTCCGGCAGTTCCTGCACCGCGCGCTCGAGATGTTCGCTCTCGGTCCAAAGCCGCAGGCAGTGCCCGGGCGCGGTCCGTCCGGCACGGCCCGCGCGCTGATCAGCCGAGGCGCGGCTGATTTTTTCGATGAAGAGGGTGTTGATGCCACGCCGGGGATCGAAGCGCGCGATTCGCGCCAGCCCGCTGTCGATCACGACCCGCACGCCGTCGATGGTCAGGGAAGTTTCCGCCACGTTCGTGGCCACGATCACTTTGCGCTTGGCGGCGGGCGCGAGAGCGGCATCCTGTTCCGCCGGCGGCAGCTCGCTGTAGAGCGGCAGAGCGATAAAGCGGTCGCTCACCCGCGAAGCGCCCAATGCGGCTATGGTCCTCGTGATTTCATATCTTCCCGGCATGAAAATAAGGACATCGCCTTCCGTCTGTGCGGCGAGACGCTCGAGCTCGTCTGTTCCCAGGTCCCAGATCGGATAATTTTCGCCCCGGACCGGTTTCGTTAGGTATTCAATCGCGACCGGGTGCATCCGTCCGCTCGAAGTGAGGATCGGGCAGGGCGCGAGATATTTTCCCAGCTTGTCGGACTCGAGCGTGGCCGACATGACGACGAGTTTGAGATCGGGGCGCGTCGTCTCCTGCAGCTGCAAGGTGCGCGCGAGCGTGATGTCGCCGTAGAGATGGCGCTCGTGAAATTCATCGAAAAGAATCGCCGCCACGCCGCGCAATTCCGGATCCTGGAGAAGTTGGCGAAGCAAGATCCCCTCGGTCACGAAACGAATGCGCGTCTGGCGCGAGGCGACCTTTTCAAAACGAATCTGGTAGCCTACTTCGTCGCCCAGCCGGCCCTTGCGTTCCGCCGCGACGCGGCGGGCGAGCATGCGAGTGGCGATCCGGCGCGGCTGCAGAACGACCACTTCGCCCTCGCCCAGCAGGCCGCGGTCGAGGAGCATCTGCGGAACCTGGGTGGATTTACCCGAGCCGGTCGGCGCCTGCAGGATCAGGCGCGGACGAGCGCCGAGCGATCGCACGATCTCGTTCTCGAGTTCGTAGATCGGAAGATCGCGTGGCGTCATGCGGACGCGGCTTGAAAATCCGTCGCGAACGCTTCCACGCCGGCGGTGGTCGTCGACCACGAGCACATCAAGCGATAGACATCCGGTTCCAGGAATTTGTAGAAATGCCAGCCGCGCGCCTGCATCTTCTCCGCGATGTCGTTGGGGAGGTGGAGGAAGAGCGCGTTTGCCTCGCGCGGAAAAGCGAGCCGGCCGCCCGCGGCGCATAGTTTTTCTTCGAGCAAACGGGCCATTTCATTGGCCTGGCGCGCGTTTTTTAGCCAGACGTCATTCGCTAGCAGACCGGTCCAGGGCGCGGCGAGGAAGCGCGTCTTCGAGGCCAGTTGCCCGCCTTGTTTTACCCGGTAATCGAACTCCCGCGCCAGCGCGCGATCGAAAAAGACGACCAGCTCGCCCGCGGCGAGGCCGTTCTTGGTTCCACCGAAGGAGAGGACCTGTACCCCGCGTTCCCAAGTGATTTCCCGGGGCGCGCAGCCTAACGACGCCACGGCGTTGGCGAAACGCGCGCCGTCGAGGTGGAGAAAGAGCGCGTGTTCCAAGGCCAGCGCCGCGACCGCCTCCATCTCGTTAGGCGAATAGACCGTTCCCATTTCCGTCGCCTGGGCCAGGCTGAGCGCGCGGACCTTGGCCGAGTGCACATCGCGATGCTGCGCGAGGATGGCAGCGGCCAACGCGAGATCGATCTTGCCGTTCTTTCCGCCGACCGGCAGCAGCTTGGCGCCGCCTGAGAAAAATTCGGGCGCGCCGCATTCGTCCGTCTCGATGTGCGCGCGCTCATGACAAAGCACGCTATGAAAAGGCTGACAAAGCTGGGCCAGGGCGAGCGAGTTGGCGGCCGTGCCGTTGAAGACGATGAAGGTCTCGCAATCGGTCTCGAAAATTTCCCGCACCTGGGCGCGGACTTTCTCGGTGCAGCGGTCGTCGCCGTAGGAAACCTCAGCGCCCTGATTCGCCTCGGCCAGCGCGGCCCAGGCCTCCGGACAAATGGCGGAAGTGTTGTCGCTCGCGAAATCGTGGCGGTCGCTCGTCGGCATCGGGAGAAATCCCTAAGCGACAATCCGCGCGGCGGCAACCGGCCTAACGAAAAGCCTGTTCGTCAGAAAAGGCCGCCTCGATTGGCGGTGTAGCGTCCGCTGTCTCAGCGGATCCGGACGCTCCTGCACTTGCGTGACGGGGTTTTTGCGCTGAAGACAGCGCACGCTACAGCGGAGAAAGAGGCGCAGTCCGGCGCTTTCCGCCGCCCGCTTTGCCGAAAGCCGCGCCCCGCTTTATCCTCGCCGCATGAGTGCCCTGCAATCCGCCGTCGAACGGCGCGGCCAACGGATTTTCGAACTGGTCGATCAACATCCCGAATCGATTTTTAGCAAAGCCGGCTTCTACCAGAAGATGATGGCTTTCTCGATGCAGGACGAGGCCTTCAAGGTGCAGATGTTTCGCTTCGTCGACGTGCTCGCTTCCCTCCGCCGTTCGAGCGACATCGTCACTCACCTGCGAGAATATTTTCGCGGAATGGATTCCTTCATCCCGATGATGCAGACCGGTTTAAAAGCAGCCGGCATTTTCCCCTGGCTGACCGCGTTTATCCTGCGGCGCAACGTCTCCGGCATGGCGCGCCAGTTCATCGCCGGGAAGGACGGGAGCGATGTGATGAAGACGCTGCGCAAGAAGCGGAAACAGGACATCGGCTTCACCGTGGATTTGTTAGGCGAAGCGGTCGTGAGCGAAACGGAAGCGGACGAATACGCCGCCCGGGCGATGGAATTGCTCGACACCTTGTCGCGCGAAGCGCGCGGGTGGACCGATCCGTTAGGCAAAAACAGCGAGCTCTTTCCGGTCGTTAATCTCTCGCTCAAGATCTCGGCCTTTTATTCCCAGATGGACCCGGCCGCGCCGGAGGAAGCGATCGCGCATCTCGCCCCCAAGCTTCGCCCCATCCTGCGCCGGGCGAAAGAAGTGGGCGCGTTCGTCAATTTCGACATGGAGAGCTACGCCCAGAAGAACAGCACCCTCGACCTCTTCAAGCAGCTCTTTACCGAGCCGGAATTCACAGCTTGGCCGCACGTGGGCATCGTCATCCAGGCCTATCTGCGCGATGCCGAGCGTGACCTGCGCGACCTGATCGACTGGGGACGCAAGCGCGGCACGCGCTTCGCGGTCCGGCTCGTGAAAGGCGCCTATTGGGATTACGAGAAAATTATCGCGCAACAGAACGGCTGGGCCTGCCCGGTCTTTCTGCAAAAGCCGGAGAGCGACGCCTGTTTCGAAACCTGCAGCCGGATCTTGCTCGAGAACGAATCGATCGTAACCGCCGCCTTCGGTTCGCACAACGTGCGCAGCATTGCCTACGCAATGTCCTATGCGGAGGAACTCGGGATCGACCAGAGCCGGTTCGAGTTTCAGCTCCTCTATGGAATGGCGGGACCGATCAAGCGCGCGCTGGTCGAGATGGGTTACCGGGTGCGCGAATATTCGCCGGTCGGCGAACTGCTCCCAGGAATGTCTTATCTCGTTAGGCGCCTGCTCGAGAACACTTCCAACGAAGGATTTTTGCGCGCGAAATTTGCCGACAATCAATCCGTCGCCCAGCTCCTGCGCGACCCGAACGAGCTGATCACAAGCGAGCCCGAGTCGACGCTCGAGCCGGGCCAATATCATTCGGCGGACGGTTTCAGCGTCGATACCCCACCCGGCGATACCTACGAGAACGCGCCCGTGATCAACTTCGTTCATCGCCAGGCGCAGGAGCAAATGAAGACCGCGTTGCGCGAAGTGCGCGGACGTTTCGGCCGGCAGTATCCGCTCACGATCAACGGAGAGAAAGTCACGACCGGGAAATGGATGTCGTCGCTCAACCCGAGCCAGCCTAACGAAATCGTGGGCAGCGTGGTCGAAGCCGGCATCCCCGAGGCGGAGCGCGCGCTCGGCGCCGCCCGGGGCGCGTTCGACAAGTGGTCGCGCACCTCGGTCGAGCATCGCGCGCAGTTGCTAGAGCGGGTGGCAGCGATCATGGCGCGGCGGCGCTTCGAGCTTTGCGCGGTGGAAGTTTTCGAAGTTGGCAAAGCCTGGGAGGAAGCCGACGGCGACATCCGCGAGGCGATGGATTTTCTCCTCTTCTACGCGCAGCAAATGCGCATTCTTGGCCGGCCGCGCCTCACCCAGCACGTCGCGGGTGAGGAAAACTATCAGCACTACTGGGGGCGCGGCGTCGCGCTCGTCATCGCGCCCTGGAATTTCCCGATCGCGATTCTTTGCGGGATGGTTTCGGCGGCACTCGTCACCGGCAACACCGTTCTCATGAAGCCGGCCGAGCAATCCGCCATCTGCGGCGCGCTCCTGATGGAGATGTTTGAGGAAGCCGGCGTGCCGCGCGGCGTGCTCAATCTTTTAAATGGCGACGGCGCCGTCATTGGCGAGCACCTCGTCAATCACAAGGACGTCGACCTCATCGCCTTCACCGGTTCGCGCGAAGTCGGCCTGCACATCTGGAAAGCCGCCGGGCAAACCCAGCCCGGCCAGCGCGAACTTAAGCGCGTCATTTGCGAGATGGGCGGCAAGAACGCTGTCATCGTCGATTCCGACGCCGACCTCGACGAGACGATCGTCGACTCGATCTACTCCGCCTTCGGTTACCAAGGACAGAAATGCTCCGCCCTTTCCCGGCTCATAGTGATGGAAGAAAACTACGATCGGGTGATGAAACGTCTGCTCGCCGCCACCGATAGCCTCCGGGTCGGCAACCCGGAACAGCCCGGCATTACCGTTGGCCCGGTGATCGACGAGACCGCCTACCAGCGCATCCTGGAAACGATCGAAGCCGGCAAAAAGGAAGCGACCCTCGCCTACCAGGCGAAGAACGTGCCTAACGAGGGTTACTTCATTCCGCCGACCATCTTCACCGACGTGAAACCGGCCCACCGCCTGGCGCGCGAAGAAATCTTCGGCCCCGTCCTGAGCGTGCTCAAAGTGGGCGATCTCGACGAAGCGCTCGAGGTCGCGAACGGCACCGACTACGCCCTCACCGCCGGCTTTTTCTCCCGCAGCCCGGCCAACATCGAGCGCATCAAAGCCGAGCTCGTCGCCGGCAACGTCTATGTGAACCGCTCCTGCACCGGCGCCGTCGTCGGGCGGCATCCGTTTGGCGGATTCAAGATGAGCGGCGGCGGCACCAAAGCCGGCGGCGGCGACTACCTGCTCCAATTCCTCATCCCGCGCATCGTTACCGAGAACATCATGCGCCACGGCTTCGCGCCGGAAGAAACGCCGCGCTACCGCGACGAATTTCTGGTCCGGCGGCCCGGCTCGACCGTGGTCAAGGAGAAGGCGGCGGCGAAAGGCTAGGGGGCGAACGAGGTGGACGTTGCCGTTCTCTGATGCGCGATGCTGACGCCCCGACACAGCCGGGCGGCTACAGGGGGCGTTGCTCTCGGCAGCCCGACCAAGCTCGATGAGCCTGGGAACGAGGAGATCTAGGGGTCGGCGCCACGCCTCGTTAGACGTTGCGGCTCGTTCGGGCAAGCGAGAGCCAACGAAGAAGTGCCGCTTCCACCTCCTGCAGCTGTGTTTGCGACAGGACGCCAAGCCTGCGCAAGAAATATCGCGGCGGGACTGCCTGAATGCCCCTGTACGAGGAATGCGCCTTCCGAAAGGAAACGAGTCGGGATCGGGACCTCAAACGGGGAGCCACGTGTGGCGCTGGTATGCGGGATTACGCCAAGCAGCGCACGATCGCTATCGGCGTAAGGAATGCTGACGACGAGTGCAGGGCGAACCTTTTGCGCGATGCCAAAGTCCACTTGCCAGACCTCGCCACGCTCAGGCACCGTGCGCTGCCTCCTCCTCATCGAGTGCACGAAAAGCTTCAGCGGCAAGCGCGCCGAAATCCTCGTCCGTGAGATCATCCGACATGGGAGTGCGCTCAAGTATGGCGCGGCGCAACTCGGCCCGCTCGGCTGCGGAGAGACGCTCCACCTCTATCAGGATCTGAGCGACCGCTTGCGTCATAAACGCATCCTATCAACAACGCATGAATTGGGCAAGCGTGAGCCACCCCTAACGAGAGCAAGATTATCTGCCGCGAGCGAATGGAACGGACTGCAAGCCGTGACCTAGACGAAAGCCCGAAGGGTGCGGGAGCAGCGCGACCAAATCAAAGCGCGCTGGGCAGCGGGACGAAAGGCAGTAGTCATGCGAAACGCCGTCGTCGGGCGGCATCCGTTTGGCGGATTTAAGATGAGTGGCGGCGGCACTAAAGCCGGCGGCGGCGAAAGGCTAGAGGCCTGGCCAACACACGGCCGGCGCTAACCCTCCCGCAAGTTGGGCAGGAACGCGGTCAGCAGGCCGATCAAAGGAAGGAAGGAGCATAAATAAAAGACGTGCTCGATGCTGGTGCGGTCGGCGAGCGCGCCGAGGATGGCGGACCCGATTCCGGCCATGCCAAATGCCCAGCCGAAGAAAAGTCCCGAGATGAGCCCGATCTTGCCCGGCACCAGCTCCTGCGCGTAAACCAGGATGGCGGAAAAGGCGGAGGCGAGAATGACTCCGATGACGAAAGCGAGGATGCCGGTCCAAAGCAGGTTCGCGTAGGGCAGGGCGAGGGTGAAGGGCGCGACGCCGAGGATGGAAACCCAGATGACGAGCTTGCGTCCGTAGCGATCGCCGATCGGTCCGCCGAGGATGGTGCCGAGAGCGACCGCGAAGAGAAAAAGAAACAAGTGGATTTGCGCGCCCTGGATCGAGAGCTGGAAACGATGAATGAGGTAAAAGGTGTAGTAGTTCGTGAGGCAGGCGAGATAGAAATACTTCGAAAAAATCAGGACGCCGAGGACGGCGAGGGCCAGCCAGGTCCGGCGCGGGAGTTGGCGGAAAGAGACGCTGGCCCACGCGGGGCGCGCCTTGGCTTCGACGAGATGGCGGCGATACCAACTGCCGACCCAGGCGAGAATCGCGATCCCGAGGAGCGCGATGAGGGCGAACCAAAGAACGCTGCCCTGGCCGCGCGGGACCACGACCAGGGCCGCGAAGAGCGGCCCTAACGAGCTGCCGGTGTTTCCGCCGACTTGGAAAACCGATTGCGCGAAGCCGTGCCGGCCGCCGGAGGCGAGGCGGGCGACGCGCGAGGATTCGGGATGGAAAACCGAGGAGCCGATCCCGACGAGCGCGGCCGCCCCGACGACCATCGCGTAATGGGTGGCGTGCGAAAGCAGGACGAGCCCGGCGAGCGTCAGCCCCATGCCGAAGGCGAGCGAGTACGGTTTCGGCTTTCGATCGGTATAAAATCCGACAAAGGGTTGCAGAATCGAAGCCGTCATCTGGAAGGCGAGCGTGATCAAACCGATCTGCACGAAGCTGAGGTGAAAGCTGGCTTTGAGGAGCGGATAAATCGCCGGGATAAGCGATTGGATCGTATCGTTGAGGAGATGGGAAAAGCTGATCGCGACGAGGATCGCGAGCCCGGTCGGGTTTGCGCCTGAAGCGCGGACCGGGTGAACGTCGCTCTGGGTCAGATGAGATTCGGTGACGGGCGACGCCATGGCGAGGAGCAGAAAGTATCCGGCCGCTGGCGGAACGCGAATCACGTTGGCTAACGATGTCGCGGTTTCCGGGTAGCGCACTCGTCTCGAGTGCTGGTCGCGCTGTTCCAGCGGTATCTGTTTAGCCTAACGTCAGGCAGGTTGGCATGGGGCGCTGGAGAGGGCCAGCATATTTGCGCAGAATAATATTAGATCCCCGGCGCTCCATTCTGACTAGAAGACGCGTCCTCATGTCGGTCCTGCTCGTCCTGGGTTGCACAGATACTGTATCGCTTGTGGATTTCGATCCCAATATAGTTCATTTTGCAGTTCTCCTTTCGGTTTGAGTTCGTTCCCGCATCTCGCTCCGCTTCGAACTGATTTCATGTTATCTGACCCCGGCGAACCGGCGAACGGGAGATTGATCGCGGTCCACATCCTTTGCATCATGCTCCATCGTTCTTTTTTCGTGACTCTGGTCGTCTCCACTCTCGCGCTCAGCGCCTCCGCGGTTTCGCCGTCGCCGAGCCCGATCGCCACCGCGGCCAGGCCGAGCGCACCCGGTTACAGCTACGACCCGGGCGAGGTCGGCAAGGCGCCGAAGCCACTCCACCTATTGATCCTGGGCGGAACCGGTTTTACCGGGCCGTATCAGGTCAAGTATGCGCTCGCCCGCGGGCACAAAGTGACGGTGTTCAATCGCGGTAAGACGCACCCGGGCGAGTTGCCAGCGGAAGTCGAGCAATTGGTCGGCGATCGCAACGGCCAGCTCGACGCGCTCAAGGGCCGGAAGTGGGATGTGGCGATCGATAACCCGACGATGCTCCCGAAATGGGTGCACGACGCGGCGGAGATCCTGCAGGGGAATGTCGAGCGGTATGTCTTCATCTCGACCATCTCGGTTTACGGCGAAAACACCAGGCCGGGGATGGACGAGACCGTGCCGGTGGCGAAATACACCGGCAAGGACGCGATGAAGGAGACGCGCGACACGGTGGTGGCGTCGGAGTTTGCCCTCTACGGCCCGCTCAAGGCGCTCTCGGAAGCGGAAGCGGAGAAGTGGTTCCCGGGGAAGACGCTCGTCATCCGGCCGGGATTGATCGTGGGACCGGGAGATGAGACGGACCGGTTCACTTATTGGCCGGTGCGGATCGATCGCGGGGGCGAGGTGCTGGCGCCGGGGAACCCGCGCGATCCGGTGCAGTTCATCGATGCGCGCGACCTGGCGGAATGGACCATCCGGATGGTCGAGCAGGGTGCAACCGGCGTTTACAACGCGACCGGACCGGCCACGACGCTGGGTGTGGGCGGGATGCTGGAGGGGATAAAAACCGCGCTCGGGTCGGAGGCGAAATTGACCTGGGTGCCGGCGGATTTCCTGGAAAGGAGAAGGTGGCGCCGTGGTCGGACATGCCGGTGTGGGGGCCGCCGTCAGGCGAAGATGGCGGGCTCGCGACGACCAGCATCAAGAAGGCGCTCGACGAAGGGCTGACCTTCCGGCCGCTGGCGGTGACGGCGCGCGACACGGTGGCGTGGTTCAAGTCGCGCCCGGCGGAGCGCCAGGCCAAAATGGGCGCCGGCCTAACGAAAGAGCGTGAAGCCGAAGTGCTAAAGGCGTGGCACGGAAAATAGGGGAGCGCACGCGACCCGCGTGCCGCATTCGGCGACTCGCCGAATGCAGGAAGGTCGCGCCGTTTTTCTCCGGGGAGCACGGGCTGTCAGCCCGTCGTTCGGCGCAGTCTGTGCCGAACTCGCTGCGATCAGCGGACGCGAACCGGGCAATCCGCCTTGCCGGGGCTCAACGCACCGAGAAAAGTTCGTTTTGGCAGGCTGCCAAAACCCACGGGCTGACAGCCCGTGCTCCCCGGAATTGCGGCCGGCACGGCCGCCACTACACTGATCACTTTCCATCACTCACTCCTCCATGCCTTCACCTCGCCCGTCCTTGACCGGCCGCATCATTTCGGCCCTGGCGCCGATCGACCGGCGCGAGTTGCCGTTGGTCGTGACCGCGTTCTTCCTCTTCTTCTGCGTCCTCGGCGGCTACTTCGCCGTGCGACCGGTGCGCGAAACGGTCGGCACGATTCTCGGTCGCGATCGCGTGGCCAATCTCTGGCTGGCCACCTGGATCGTCTCGCTCGCGATCATTCCGATCTACGGCGTAGTCGTGGCCAAAATCCGGCGGAGCGTTTTTCTCCCGGTCATCTACGGCTCCGTCGCAGTGGCGTTTGCCCTCCTCGGCGCGGCCTTGCGCGCTCAGCCCGAGAGCATCGCGCTCTCCCAGTTCTTTTACGTCTTCATCAGTGTGCTCAGCCTTTTTCTTGTCTCCGTGTTCTGGAGTTTCCTGGTGGAACTCTTCGATTCCGGGCAGGCGAAGCGGCTCTTCCCGATCATCGCGGCCGGCGGGACGGCCGGCGCGCTCGTCGGACCGCTCTTTACCGATCTCAGCGCACGGACGATCGGCAACGGCGGCATCCTTTTTGTCGGGGCGGGGCTCTTCGTCCTGGCGGTGGTTCTGCAGTTAATCCTGATCCGGCTTTGGAAAAATGCTCCCGGCCGCGGGCGCGACGGGGGCGCGGCCGATCATCAGGCGCGCGACCGCGCCCTCGGCGGGAATCCTTTTGCCGGGATCACCCTCGTCTTGCGTTCGCCCTACCTGCTTGCGATCGCCGCCTATGTCGCGCTCCTCGCGACCGCCAACACCTTTCTCTATTTCGAGCAACTGCGCCTGGTTTCGGCCACCTTCCCCGATCCGCAGATGCGCACGAGCGTCTTTGCCCGGATCGACTGGATCGTGCAAAGCCTGACCATTCTGGCGCAGCTTTTCATCACCGGCAGGATCGCTTCGCGTCTCGGGCTCGTCGTTCTCCTCACCATGATTCCGGTGGCGCTGGTCCTCGGCTTCGCGGCTCTGGCGGTCTGGAACACCTTCGCGGTGCTCGCGGTCGTCATCGTCCTGCGGCGCAGCGGCGAATATGCCTTCGTTCGGCCCGGCCGGGAGATGCTCTGGACGCCGATGAGCAAAGAAACCAAATACAAGGCGAAGAATTTCATCGATCTGCCGGTTTATCGCGGCGCCGACGCGGCCGTGGCGCAACTACAACGGGCGATCGAAGGCGCGGGCCTGGGCGCGCAAACGGTGGCTTTGCTTGGCGCAGTGGGCGCAATCCTCTGGGCGGGGAACGGCTGGTGGCTCGGGCGCCGCCATGACGCCGCCGCCAAGGATGAAAAGTAGGAATGAAGGAATACCGAGGCACGCTCGCCAAATTTCCTTCTTCCTTCTTCCTTCTTCCTTCTTACTTTTCTTCGCTCAGCCGTCGCCCGGTCCGGGCGATGAAGACGTCTTCCAAGGTCGGCTTGGCCAGGGTGACGGCGTCGATCTCGCCCGGGAAGGTCGACATCAGACGCGTGATGAAGGCCGCACCGTCGGGATGTTCGATTCGCACTTCGTCGTTCAGGACGCTGACTTCCACCCCTAACGACTGCACGACCCGCTCGGCGAGCGAGGTGGCGTCTTTCGTCCGCGCGCTGATGACGTCGCCGCCGATGCCGGCGCAAAGCGCCTCGGGGGTGTCGAGCGCGACGAGGCGGCCGTGATTGAGAATCGCAACCCGGTCGCAGCGGGCCGCTTCTTCCATCAGGTGCGTCGTTAGGCAAACGGTCACGTTTTGCTGGTCGCGCAGACGGTAGAGCGTCTGCCAGAGATAGATCCGGGCCCCGGGATCGAGCCCAGTCGAGGGCTCGTCCAGCAACAGAAGCTCGGGGCGATGGAGAAGGCTCTTCGCGATCTCGACCCGGCGCTGCAAGCCACCGGAGAGCGTCTCAACCAGGTCGTGGGCGCGGTCGCGCAGGTTGAACTCGATCAGGAGATGATCGATCCGCTCGCGCAGCGCCGCCCCGGAGAGGCCGTAAAGATGGCCCTGGTGCGCGAGGTTTTCGCGGACGCGCAGTTTCTTGTCCAGGCTCGGCGCCTGGAAGACGACTCCGATCCGGCTGCGCAAGGCGGCGGTGTCGCGCAAGAGATCGAGCCCGAGAATGGAAGCGGAGCCGCTCGTTGGCCTAACGAGCGTGGAGAGAATGCGGGAGAGAGTGGTCTTGCCGCCGCCATTCGGGCCGAGGAGTCCGAAGATTTCGCGCGGGGCGACCTGAATGGAAAGATGATCGAGCGCGACGCGGTCGCCGTAGCGATGGGTGAGGTCGTTGGTCGTTAGGGCAGGCGCGGACATGCAGAGGAACGATAGCGGCAACTCCGGGTAGCGCACACGTCCCGTGTGCTGGTCGCGCTGTTCCAGCGCGACGAACTTTTTTTGCCGCGACGATTGCGATTAGCTCGCGGTTTCGCCTTGGCGTAGCCGTGAGTCGCAAAGTTCGCGACGGTGAGACCCCGTCGCCAGCACTCGAGACGAGTGCGCTACCCGGACAAGAGATTCGTTAGCTAGACCGCCTTATGAGAGACGGGTCTTGGTGGTGCGGCCGCGGGTGGTGCCGCCCCCCATTTCTGAGCCTTCTCGTTTCTGCGCGCCGCCCTTGGGATCTTTGCGGGTCGCGAGGTCGCGCACCGAGCCCGGGGATTTCTTACGTGTCGTTTTCTTCGCTTTGCTTGTCGCCATATGAATTCCTCTCGTTGAACTGAAGGGAGCTTGGCCGGTTTGCGGGCAATGACAATCCCAAACAGTCCCGGAACGGCCACGTGGGCGGGCCCTTTACACTGTGGGCCGCCACTCGCAAGTTCGCCGATGCCGAACCTGGCCAGTTGGATCCGACCCAAGGACGAGAAGTTTTTCGATCCATTCCTGGCCACGCGCCCCGAGATCAAGGTCTGCAATGCCGCACAACAGCCGATGCCGCTGGAGGAAATGGACGCGATTCTTCTCACCGGCGGGAACGATATTGCGCCGGAATTCTTGCGGCAGCCGGTGCCGGATCCCTCTGTCCTGGAAGAGGCCGATCGTCCGCGCGACGAATGGGAGTTTGCGGCGGTGCAAAACGCGCTGGAGCGCGGGCTGCCGATCTTCGCGATTTGCAAAGGGCTGCAAGTCCTCAATGTGGCGATGGGCGGCACGCTGCGGCTCGACATTTCCGGGCACAACCTGCCGGGGCAAAAAAACCACGACGTGCAGCCACTCCGCAACGACGCCAGCGCGGCGCATCGTTTCGAGAGAGTGAACAGCTCGCATCATCAGGCGGTCGATCGCCTGGCCGACGGTTGTGTGGTCGAGTCGTGGTGCGCGACGGACGACGTGATCGAGCAATTTCGCCTGACCGACCGGCCGTTCGGTCTCGCGGTGCAATATCATCCTGAGCGCGGCACGATCTACGGCGCGCTCTTCGCCGATTTCCTCGGCCGGATTTAACGGCAGCCAAAAGTAGCGGGCGCCGAATTCTCCTCTCCCCAATCGCGTAAATCCTGTTAATCCTGTCTGCCGTACCAATGTCCACGCCGCAAAACACGATCGCGATCGTTTACGATTACGACCAGACGCTGAGCCCGAGCTACATGCAGGATGAGGTCGTTTTCCCGACTTTCGGGATCGACGGCAAGAGCTTCTGGCGGCGCTGCTCGGAGTTCGTGGGCGACCAGGGCTACGACAGCGAGCTGGCCTACATGAAGGTGCTGCTCGACACGTTAGGCATGGATCGCCCGACCAACGCCGAGCTGCGGTCGTTAGGCGGGAAACTCAATTTTTACAAGGGCCTCCCGGAAATGTTCGACGATTTCCGGGACGATCTGCTCAGCGCCGAGCAGCGCGAGCACGGGATCAACGTCGAGCATTACATCATCTCCTCCGGGATGAAGGTCTTGATCGAAGGGAGCCGGCTGGCGCCTTATGTGCGCGCGATTTTCGGCTGCGAATTTGCCGAGGACGAGCAGGGCCGGATCACTTTTCCGAAGCGCGTCATCAGTCACACACAGAAGACGCAGTTCCTTTTTCGGATCAACAAAGGGCTGCTCGACATGTCGCAGGATGTGAACGATCACATGGCGCCCGAGATCCGGCCGGTCCCGTTCCCGAACATGATCTATCTCGGCGACGGGCCGACCGATGTGCCTTGTTTCACCGTCATGCGCAAAAACGACGGCCACGCCATCGCGGTCTATAACCCGGATGATCCGGAGCGGGTCGGATTCAAGAAATGCTACCAGCTTTCGACCCACGCCGACCGGGTGCGGCACATCGCGCCGGCCGATTACCGGCGCGGCAGCCATCTGCGCATGCTCCTCGAGCAGATGGTGAACGAAATCGCGAGCCGGATGGTCGAGCAACGCCGGGCCGCGATCGAGACGGGCACGGTGCGGGCGCCGCGACATTAGGAAGTCAGGCATCCTTGCCTGACTCGGCCGACGGTCTTCCAGCCCGTCGACTCTCAGGAAACGGCGGGCAAGATGCCCGCCTGCCGGGTCAGGCTGAAAGCCTAACTTCCGCCGCGATAAACGCAGCGCGCCGTCGGCGTCTCGTGGATCACGATCTCGCATAAGCCCGGGCATTGCGGAGCGATCTTCTCCCAAAACCACGCCGCCATGTTCTCGATCGTCGGGTTTTCCAGGCCGTCGATCTCGTTCAGGTAGGAGTGGTCGAGCTGCGCGATGAGCGGCTTCATCGCCTGGCCGATCTCGGCGTGATCGTAAACCCAGCCGCTCTCGCGATTCACCTCGCCCTCGACGCTCACTTCCACCTTGAAACTGTGGCCATGCATCTTGCGGCACTTGTGACCTTCCGGCGCCGAGGGCAGAGTCTGGGCGGCTTCGAAGGTAAAATCTTTCGTCAGTCGGGCGCGCATCGCGGCGGAAAATCGCACCGCAGCGCCCATCTGTCATCCGCGCCGGGATTGACGCGCCGCCCGACCCGATAACAAGTTGGGCGCATGAAACAACTCGGCCTCCCGCTCCTCGGACTGCTCTTCGCCCTCGGCGCCCAAGCGCAGGACATCCCCGCTCAGCTCAGCGGCAAACTGGTCGCGCTTCGCGGGAAATCGGTGCTCCCCTTCGCGGCGTCCGATCTCCCGAAGGCGAAATACATTGCCCTCTATTACTCGGCCGGCTGGTGCGGGCCGTGTCATCAATTCACGCCCGACCTGGTGAAGTTTTATACCGAGCTGAAACCGAGCCATCCCGAGTTTGAGGTCGTCTTCGTGAGCCGCGACGAATCCTCCAACGCGATGGAGAAATACATGGGCCAGATGACGATGCCGTGGCCGGCTTTGCGTTTCAGCGCGGTCAAAGGAAGCCGTGAGCTGAACAAGTACGCCGGCCCCGCCATTCCCTGCCTCGTCCTGCTCAACGAGAAAGGCGAAATCCTTTCCGACAGCTTTGTGCAAGGCAAGTATGTCGGCCCGCACAAGGTCGTGACCGACCTGAAGAAATTGCTGACCGGCGACGCCAGTGGCGTGGCGCAGTCCGAGTTGGCGACGCCCGCCCCGCTCGCGGCCACGGCCGCCAGCCCTGCGGGCAGCTCGATCAAATCACCCAGCGGCACGAACTGGGACGAAGCTTTCAAGAAGAAGCCCTAACGAATTCTCCTCCTCGTCCTCGATCGTGAATCGACTAACAAAAATCGAGGACCAGGCAGGACGGACGAGGAAAAAGGCGACTCGCGGTCCGACGCGATCCGCCTGGGCGAGAGCGTTCATGGCCGCGATTCGGCCTGGCGATATTCGCGGTTGGCCTTTAGTCTAAAGCGGTGAAGCTGCGCATCGGGATCGTGGGATTCGAGCAGGTGGATGTGCTCGACCCGGCCAAGAAATAGGGGAATGGGGAGAAGCCTCCAATTCACCCTCGGCTGCGGATGAATTACACCCGATGACGGAGGAAACAAAAAACGCCGCGCCGGCCGCGGCCGATTACGAGTTGTTTCCCGCGGACTACTTCACGCCGCTTGATCTCGCGCAGATTTTTCCCGGCACGGCGCCGCTCGAAATCGACATCGGCTGCGGCGACGGCGCTTTTCTCGTCGCCCAGGCGGAGCGTTTTCCAGAACGGAATTATCTCGGCCTCGAAAAACTTGCCGGGCGGGTCTGGCGCGGCTGCAAGAAAGCCTCGCGCCTCGGCCTAACGAACATCCGTTTTCTCCGCATCGAGAGCAGCTATGCCTTGCAACATCTGCTCCCGCCCGCTTCGACCGGGATGGTGCACCTGCTTTTTCCCGATCCCTGGCCGAAGAGCAAACACCGCCGCCGGCGGATGGTGACGCCCGAATTTCTCGCCCTCGTCCATCGGCTCCTCCTGCCTGAAGGGCGCTTTCGGATCGTGACCGACCAGCAAAATTATTTCGAGGCGACCCGCCGCCTCATCGCGGCCGACATGTTTCGGGAGATCGATCCGGCGCCCGAGGAAATATTTCCGATTACGACTTTCGAGAAACATTTCCTGGCGGACGGCGCCGCGATTCACCGGCTCGTGCTGCGCAAAGTCGGGTGATCGAGGAAAGGGGTGGCCCGCCAGTGGTCACGAAAAAATTCCAGGGTGACGGCGCCGGTTTCATCCTGGCGCAGGAGCTGGATTCCACGCTGGCGGACCATCTGCGCCCAATCATCCGGGATTCGTTCGCGGGCCGGGAAGTCGACCGAGGTGGCAACGATCAGGCGGGGGCGGACGGCGTCGAGGAATTTCGCCGACCCGGAAGCGCCGGCGAAGGGCCGGCCCATGATCAGGATATCGCTCCGCAGGTCGTTAGGCGGGAAGAACAGGGCGGCCTCGGTTCGCGCGCCGCTGTCGGAGACGAGAAGAACACGATGTTTCCCGGCGATGATCAACTGCACGACCATCGCCTGGTCGTCGGCTGCTTTCGCCTTTAAGGCCGCGGGCGGATACAGGACCCGGGCCGTGACCGTGCGACCAATCGCAAATGTGCCATTCCGCTGCGCAATCTCGCGCGTTTCTTTTAGCCTAACGATCAAAGCTTGATGCACCCTGGAACGATCAGGCGCGTTGTTGTCAATCACCCGCCGCGGCCGAAACTCGTCCAGGACCGCGTTGGCTCCGCCGATGTGCTGAGAATCGCCATGACTCAAGACCAGGCCGGCGAGCCGGTCGACGCCGCGCGAGTGGAGATAATCGCGCAGGAAACGCTCGTAATCGCGCGCGCTTCCGGCATCGAAGAGCCAATCGCGGTCGTCGGCCCGGAGATGGATGGCCGCGCCCGCCCCGGCGTCGAGCACCGTGATCTCGGCGCGCGCTCCAGTCGGCCAATGCGGGCGCTCCACGTAGGCGTGCCCGGTTGGGAGCTGGGCGAAGAATTGCGCCAGGCCGAAGATGAGATGCGCGAGACTCCAGTTGGCGTTGGTAAAAACGAGAGCGAGCGCGGAGGAAAACGGCGCCACCACTAACGACAACATCCCGACCGCGAGGAGGCAAAACGCGACCGGGACCACGGCCAGGTTGGCGACCAGCGAAACCGGAGTAATGAGGTAGAAATACCAAAGGATGAGGAGGAGCGAACCGGCCCAGGCCGCAGCCGAGACAGAAAGGCCGCTGGCGACGAGTCGGTAGGTCGCTTCGCCAAAACGCCGCCTGCGGCTGACCAGGCTGCGGGGCAGAAACGGATCCGCTTCCGCCGGCCGAAGGAGAACGGTGAAGAAGCGGTTTTGCCAAAGGAGAATCGCCGCGACCACGGCAAAGGAAAGCTGGAAACCGGCGGT
>JACCZO010000192.1 GCA_013695925.1 Chthoniobacterales bacterium | reverse complement strand
GGATTATGTCGACGGCCAGAAGGTTAGCTATCACGACCTGATTTATGCCGCGATGAAAGGGATGCTTTCCTCGCTCGATCCGCACAGTCAGTTCATGGATCCGGACGATTTTAAGGATATGCAGGACGACACCCGCAGCCGCTTCAACGGGCTTGGCGTTGAGGTCGGGGTAAAAGACGGCCTCCTCACCGTCGTCACGCCGATGGAGGACACGCCCGCTGCGAAAGCGGGGATCCAGGCGGGCGATCAGATTTTGAAAATCAACGGCGCCGCAACCGATAAACTTGGACTGCAGGAGGCGGTCGATGTTTTGCGCGGCGCGCCCGGGCAGAAAATCACCCTAACGATTCTGCGACCCTCGACCAGGGAGATCAAAGATTACCCGCTCGAGCGCAAGGAAATCAAAGTGCAGAGCGTGAAAGGCGGGCAACTGCTCGATCCCGAGCTGACCGGCCCTTTCAAGGTCGGCTATGTGCGGATCGTGCAATTTAACGAGCCGACCGCGGACGAGTTCAGCAAAACGCTCGACGATTTGCAGAAGCAAGGAATGCAGGCACTGGTGCTCGATTTGCGCAACAATCCGGGCGGCCTGCTCAACTCCGCGGTCGATGTGCTCGGGCAGTTTTTGCCGCCGAACACCAAGGTCGTCTCGACTCAGGGCCGCGCTTCCTCGCAGCAGCACGAATATTCCACCCCGGGCGGGACAAAGGAAAGACCGCGGTTTCCGCTCGTCGTTTTGGTGAACGAAGGGAGCGCGAGCGGCTCGGAGATTGTGGCCGGCGCGCTCAAGGATCTGCATCGCGCGATCGTCGTCGGCGAGACGACCTTCGGCAAAGGCTCAGTGCAAAACGTCATGCAACTGCCGGACGGTTCCGCCCTGCGTTTCACGACCGCAAAATACTACACCCCGAGCATGGCGGTCATTCAGGGCAACGGCGTGACCCCCAACATTCTCGTGCCGCTCACGCCGGAGCAGGATCGCGCCGTCGCGGCCCTGCGCAGCAACGACCAGATCCAGCCGTCCCAAGCGACCGGCATCATCAAGACGAAAGACCTGCAAATGATGCGCGGGATTGACGCGCTCAAGGGCGTGATGATCTACGCCCAACAAACCTCGCCCCAAGTCGAGGCGGTAAAAAAATAGGGGTTCCATTTTCTATCGCAGAGATCGCGGAGGAAGAACGGCGAAAATTCGCAACTCCTCTGTGCTCTCTGCGTTCTCTGCGGTTCAATGAATTCCCTGCTGCTTGCGCTCGAAACGTCGTGTGACGAGACGGCCATCGCCGTGCTGCGCGGCCGGGAATTGCTCGCGAGCGAAGTCGCTTCGCAGGTTGAGGCCCATCGACCGTATGGCGGCGTCGTCCCGGAAGTCGCCTCACGCCAGCACCTGTGGCGCGCGCCCCGGCTGCTGGAGCGCGCTGTGGCGGCAGCTGAGATTTCGTTAGGCGAGGTCGACGCCTTCGCGGCCACGAGCGGGCCGGGCTTGGCCAGTTCGCTCATGATCGGCGCCTCGCTTGCGAAAGGGCTCGCTCTCGGCTTCGGCAAACCTTATCTCGCGATCAATCATCTCGAAGGGCATTTGCTCTCGCCTTTTTTCCCCGGAGAAGGCGAGATTTTCCCTAACGTTTCCTTGATCGTAAGTGGCGGTCACACTCTCCTCGTCGCGGTCGACGGCGTCGGCGCGTATCAGATCATCGGCCGGACGGTCGATGACGCCGCCGGCGAGGCATTCGACAAGGTGGGCAAAATGCTTGGGCTTGGCTATCCGGGAGGACCGGAGATCGAGCGCTGCGCCGCGCAAGGCGATCCGGCGCGGTTTGCTTTGCCGCGCAGCATGATGAACTCCGGCGACTCCAACTTCAGCTTTAGTGGGTTGAAGACCGCGGTCCGTTATCTGTTACCGAAAACTAGCGGCGAAAATCGAGCCGATCTTTGCGCATCTTTTCAGCGCGCGGTCGTCGAAGTGCTCGTCGCCAAGACGATCGCGGCTGCGCGCGCCGCGAAACGCGCGCTGATCACGGTCAGCGGCGGGGTCAGTTGTAACTGGGAATTACGTCGACAGATGTCGTTAGGCTGCGAGCGAGCGGGGTTTGAGTTGCGTTTCGCCGCACCCGCTCTCTGTACCGACAACGCGGCGATGATCGGTTTCGCCGCGCAACTCCGGCTGGATCGTGGCGAATCCACGCCCCTCACGGCCGAGATCGATCCCAATCTGGCGCTGGTGTAAGCGGCCATGGGAACGCGCTAAACCGGAAAGAGAGCTTTCCTGGTAGCGCACACGTCTCGTGTGCTGGCGACGGTGTTCCATCGTCGCGAACTTTGCGCTCGGTTCGCCATCGCTCAGGCGACCCCGCCGTCAGGAAAGTTCGTCGCGCTGAGACAGCGCGACCAGCACACGAGACGTATGCGCTACCCAGGCGTCGGAACCTCCGGAGCCGCGAATGGCTGAGGCTTAGTACTCGCGCTCCAGCAGGTAGTTCGCGAGCGCTCGTAGCGTCTCGGCTTTCTTGCCTAACGGCCTCAGCGCAGCGTGCGCCTGTCGGGTCAAACGGCCGGCTTCGGCGCGCGATTTTTCCAGACCCAGGACCGAGGGGTAAGTGGCCTTGTGCGCAGCGACATCTTTCCCCGCGCTTTTTCCCAGTTTCTCGCTCGTCTGCGTGACGTCGAGAATGTCGTCGATCACCTGGAAGGCCAAGCCAAGGGCCTGGCCGAAATCACTGATCGTAGCGAGCTGGGTTGGTGTGGCGTTGGCGCTCATCGCGCCGAGCCGGACTGAGGTTGTGAGGAGGGCGGCGGTCTTGTTCTGGTGAATGTAGCGCAGTTGCGCGCGATTGATCGGCTTGCCTTCCCCCTCGAGGTCCGCTACCTGACCCGCGATCAGCTTGCGGCTGCCCGCGGCGACGGAGATTTCGCGGAAGATCGCGCGCAGGTCGTAGCGCGGCCACGTCTCCGCCTCCGCCGCAATTTCAAACGCGATCGTGAGCAGCGCATCTCCCGCCAGGACGGCGATCCCATCGCCAAAAACTTTGTGACAGGTCCGGCGCCCGCGCCGGAAATCGTCGTTATCCATGCTCGGGAGATCGTCGTGGATGAGGGAATAGGTGTGAATGCACTCCAGCGCGCAGGCGAGCGGAAGAGCGCTTTTCGTTAGGCCGGCGCAAGCCTCGGCCGCGGCCAGACAAAGAATCGGGCGCAGCCGTTTGCCCCCGGCAAAAAGCGAATAGCGCATTGCCTTGTGGATCGTGGCCGGCTTGGTCGAGGCTTTCGGCAGAAAACGGTCGAGCGCGCGGTCGACCTCTTGTTGGCGGGCGGTGAGATAGCGTTTCAGGTCCACGGTGCCGCGAATGTGGAAAGCGGCGCCCACCCGTGCAACGAAAATCGAGCGGAGGTGTAACCGCAGAGGACGCAGAGGGAGGCAGGAATCTTCATTCGTCCTCCGCGCACTCTGCGTCCTCTGCGGTTAATTGCTTGCCTTCGCCGTTAGCCGCCGACGGCTTGGTAGTGACCGAGTCCGCGTTTCCACATCAGGTTGGCTGCGGCCCACATCGCCAGCATCCAGCCGCACTGGATGGCAAGGGCAGCCCACATTTCCGCTCCGCGCAGGCGACCCTGGAAAATCGCGATCGGGCAAAAGAGCTCGTAGTAAAACGGAAGCCATTTCATCACCGCCTGGATGGCAGGCGGCATGATATCGAGCGGGAACATCTGGCCACCGAGGAAATATTCGAAGCTGTAGACGATGAAAACGATCGTCGAGATTTCCAGAATCCAGAAAGCCATCATGGAAAGCGCGTAGGTGATGAAAAACTGGATGAAAGCCGACATGACGAGGGATACGAGCGCTGTCAGCCAGATCACGGGATCGTTAGGTAAAATGATGAAGCGCCGGAAATAAAAAAAGATGGCGGCGATCGGGAGAATCGTGACCGCGGTGTAAACCAGTCGCCCGCTCAGGAAGATACTGAAACGGTATCCAAGATAACTCATCGGTTTCGTGAGGAAGGAATTGATCTGGCCTTCGCGAATATCGGCCGCGATCTGCCATTCATCCTCGGTCGGGGTGACGAGATTGCTGACCAGGATCGTGAGCAGGTAGTAGTAGATCATCGACCCGTAGTCGTAGCCGCGCATCCCGCCGCCACTCTCCTTAAAGATGGCGCGCCAGAGGAAAACGGTACCGACGAGCGGGATGATGCCGAAGATAGCCCGGAGTAAATAATTCCAGCGATACACAAACGTGTTCTGGATCCCGAGATTGAAAACGGTCAGGTATTTCTGCGGCTGCACGGAGAAATTGACCACGGATTACGCGGATTTGAAGGCCCGGCCGTTGCTTCGCATCCGTTACGGCACGGATGGTCGGGCGCCTTTGGCGCCTCCCTGGCTGCGAGTAACATCCGTGAAATCTGTGTAATCCGTGGTTGTTTTCCCATCACCAGCGGCTGGGGAGTTGCCGCATCTGGCGATTCTGCCAGCGGCTCATCAGGATCAGTGCGCAAATCGCGCCGACCAGGGCCATGAACATGTCAGTCTGTGTGTCCCAGATGTCTCCCTGCGTGCCAAGGAAGGCGGTCGCAGCTTCGCCCGAGATGAGCGCGGTGACCCACTCCAGAAGTTCGTAAACGGCGCTGATTCCCATGCAGATGAGAATGACGATCGCCAATCGCCAGCCTGCCGTTGTCACGACGCGCAGTCGAATGAAAAGCTCACGCGCGATCAGCGCGGGGACAAAGCCCTGCATGAAATGGCCGAGACGATCGAAATGATTCCGGTGCCAGCCGAAATAAGGCTCGATCCAGTTAAAAAGTGGGACCCGGGCGTAGGTGTAATGTCCGCCCACACAGAGCAGCATGATGTGCAGCGCGATCAAGGTGTAAACCAGCGTGGTAAAACGAAAGCTGGAATAGGTCACGATGAGGAGCGCGGCGCCGAGAATTCCTGGCGCGACTTCAAGCCACCACGTCGTGCGGTCGTAGGGTTGCCAGGCCGACCAAAGGAAGACAAGTCCGGTGACGAACAGGAGCGCGAGATGGAGCGGCGAGATGCGCGTGTTCATGCGGGTGCCTTTTCGCCCAATTCCACGGCGAGCCGGATCGCGGCGATCATGCTGTCGGGCCGCGCGATCCTGCGCCCCGCGATCTCAAAGGCGGTGCCGTGATCCGGGCTGGTGCGTGGGAAAGGGAGCCCGAGCGTAACGTTCACCCCTTCATGAAACGCGTGCAGTTTGAGCGGGATCAATCCCTGATCGTGATACATGCAAAGCACGGCGTCGAATTCTCCCTCGACCGCGCGATGAAAAATCGTGTCGGGCGAGAACGGTCCCGTGAAGGGAAGTGACGAGTGACGAGTGACAAGCGACGAGTGGTTCAGCTCCGCGATCGCGGGAGCGATGATCTCGATCTCTTCGCGACCGAGCGCGCCATCTTCACCCGCGTGCGGGTTGAGCCCGGCGACCGCGATCCGCGCTGTTTTTTTCCTGCGCGAAACAAAATCTGCTAAGAGGAGTCCGACGCGCACGATCTCGGAGCTGCTTAGCTGTCGTGTGACGTCGGCGAGCGGGATGTGGGTGGTGACGAGCGCGACGGTGAGTCCGGCACCGGTCACGAGCATGGCGAAGTTTTGCACTTTGCAGCGCGCGGCGAAGAATTCGGTCTGGCCGGGAAATTCAAATCCAATCTCGTACATGCGAGCCTTGTGAATGGGGCCGGTGACCACCGCATCGATTTCGCCGGCGAGGGCGAGGCGGGCGGATTCCTCAAGCGCGGCCCGGGCAGCGCGGGCGCTCTCCGCATTCGGCTGACCTAACGAATAACTTCCGGTCTCACCGATCACGCGATAATCCGCTTCGGGCAGCTTTCCCGAGGCCAGAGCCGCGCGGACAATCTCCGGCCCGATCCCGGCCGGGTCGCCTAACGTGATGCCGATGTGTTGGCGCACGGCAGAACAGTGGCCGTGGCGCCGTTCCTCGCAACCGGGAACCAGCCTAGAAGGTTTTGATGTACGCCTTCGAGCGCAGACTGGCGAGCCAGTGTTCCTGCAGCTCCTGGGCCTGCTCCTGCCGGAGCCGGGCTTCGATCTCCGACCGGACATCTTTGAGCGGCTTCGCTTCGCCGCCCTGGCGCGCTTCCACTTTCAGGATGTAATGGTTGCCGCCGACATCCACCACTTTACTGATCGCGCCCGGGTTGAGGCTAAAGGCGACTCGCGAAAGTTCCGGTGCGAGCGTCCTGTCGTCAATCCAGCCCCAGTCGCCGCCCAAATCGCGCGTGCTGTCCTCGGAATACATCTGCGCCATTTTGTCGAAATCGGCTCCGGTAATGAGTTTGGCCCGGATCTCTTCGGCCATCGAAGTCTGCGCCGCGCCGCCGTTCGAGTCGGGGTGCCCCGGGATCATGATCATGCGGAGCTTAACCTGCGCCTTGTTGGAGAACAGCTCCTTATGCTTGCGGTAAAATTCTTCCACCTTCCCCGGCGGAATAATCAGGTTCGATTTCACGTTCTTGGCCCGCATGGCCTGGACGATGATCTTCTGGCGTTCGAGGTCGCGGAATTTCGACATCGTATATTTCTGGGCCTCCATCGTCTTGATGAAAGCGTGGCGGTCGCCCCCGAAATTCTCTTTGATCACTTCATCGACCCGCTCGTCGATAAAGTGCGGCGGGATCTGGAGATTCTCCTTCTCAAATGCCTGGACGATGAGCTGGCGATCGATCAGATCCTGCAGCGCGGCCTTGCGCAAATCGGTGATTTTTTTGGCCAACTCCGCCCCGGAATACTGGGCGCGCAACACGCGCTCGCGCGGCTCGACCACTTCTCGCACTTCGGAGTAGGTGATGACCTTGTCATTCACAACCGCGGCGATGCCGTTGACCGACTCCGCGCCGCGGGTGGGCGAAGCGGTCGCTGCCACTCCCAGACAGGAGAAGACGAGCAGCGCCACGGTCGGGTAACGCCAGATGAAGTTCAAAGCTGCTTTAACCATTGCCACACCTCAGGAAGATTGAGATCGATTCTACCGGAAGTTAAACGAGGAAATTTGCCACCGACAAGGATAAAGTCGCCCCGTCGAGTGAGCATCAATTTGCTCTCGCGTACCTCGACCCGGCTGACGCGAGCCCGGGCGGCGGAAAGCTTGATTTCGCTGAGCAGGAGCAAATTGTCAACCGCGGCGGGCCATTTTCCGAAGCGGTCGCGCCAATCGCGCCGCAGGCGCTGGAGTTGTTCGTTGCTCGTGACCTCGGCCAGGTGTCGGTAGGCTTGGATGCGCAGCGCCGCGTCGCTAATGTAGGCGGTCGGAATGAAGGCGGGCACGAGTTTGTCCGGGCCAGCGGTGAGGAATTCACCTTCGTTGGTCGCGACAAAATCGAGCCGCGCATCGACCTCGAGCCGGGGCCGGATCTTCTCGCCCTTCAATTGGGCCACGGCCTGTTTCAGGAGCTGACAATAGAGATCGAAGCCGACCGCGACGATGTGTCCGCTCTGGGCCGTGCCGAGGATGCTGCCGGCTCCGCGAATTTCGAGGTCGCGCATGGCGATCCGAAAACCTGCGCCTAACGAGCTGTATTGCTGGATGGCGTTGATTCGTTTGCGGGCCGCGCCCGCCGTCACCATCTCGCGCGGCAGGAGAAGATAGGCATAAGCCTTGTGCTCCGCACGCCCGACCCGGCCCCGGAGTTGATAAAGATCGGCCAGCCCAAAGCGATCGGCGCGATCGATGATGATGGTGTTGGCGTTGGGAATATCGAGGCCGCTCTCGATGATCGTGGTGCAGACCAGGACGTCGATCTTTCCCGCCACGAAGCGCTCCATCACCGTCTCGAGATCCTGCGCGCTCATTTGCCCGTGGCCAACCTCGACGCGCGCCGCGGGACACAGTTCGGCGATCCGGTCGCGCGTTTTCTGGATCGACATCACGCGGTTGTGCAGGAAGTAGACCTGCCCCTGGCGCTCGAGCTCGCGATTGATCGCGTCGCGGATGATACGTTCGTCGTAGCCACAGATGATCGTCTCGACCGGGAGGCGATTGAGCGGCGGGGTCTCGATGGTTGACATGTCTTTGACCCCGACTAACGACAAGTAAAGCGTGCGCGGAATGGGCGTGGCCGAAAGGGTAAGGACATCGACGAGCTTGAAGAGCTCCTTGAATTTCTCCTTGTGCAGAACGCCGAAACGCTGCTCTTCGTCGATCACGACCAGGCCGAGATCTTTGAAAATGACGTCGCCGGAAATGAGGCGATGGGTGCCGATCACGACATCGACCCCGCCCTCGCGAAGTTGCTCCAGCACCTTGCGCTGCTCGGCCGGTGAGCGGAAACGGCTCAACATTTCGATCCGTACCGGGTAGTCGAGCATGCGCTGGCGGAAGGTCTCGAAATGCTGCTGGGCAAGGACGGTCGTAGGGGTGAGAACCGCGACTTGTTTGCCTTCCATGACGGCTTTGAAGGCGGCGCGGATGGCGACCTCCGTTTTGCCGAAGCCCACGTCCCCGCAAATCAGGCGATCCATCGAGCGCGGCTCTTCCATGTCGCGTTTTGTCTCCGCGATCGCTTTAAACTGGTCGGGCGTTTCGCGGAAGGGGAAGGAATGCTCAAACTCGAGCTGCCATTTCGCGTCGGAACCGAAGGCGTGACCGCGCTGGGTCTCGCGCTCGGCCTGCAGGGCGAGCATCTTGCCGGCGTAATCGAAAATTGAGGCAGCCGCATTTCTTTTCGCCCGATTCCATTTCGCGTCCGCCAGCGAACTGAGAGGCGGCGATTTTTTCCCGACCCCGACGTAACGGGAAACGAGGAAGGCCTGCTCGAGCGGGACATAAAGTTTGGCCTCATCCGCGAACTCGATCCCCAGGACTTCCGGTGTGTCCTCACCTATCTTCGTTAGGCCGAGAAAACGTCCGATGCCCTGCTCGAGATGAACGACCAGATCGCCCTCGTTGAGATCGCTGAAATCGATCTGGGCGCGGTGCGTGCCGAATTTCGCGCTGCGCTGCAGACGACGCCGGCCGTGCGTCGGGGCGCGTCCGAAAAGCTCGGCGGCGGCGAGGACGACCAGGTTCGCCCCAGGGAAACAAAACCCGCGGGCCAGAGTGCCTTCCAGTAGATCGATTCCGTCCAGCGAGACCTTCGCCTCCGCCATGATTTCGCGGAAACGTTCGATCTCACCTTCGGTCTGGAAATAAATCGCGATCCGCGATCCGTTCTCCCGCCAACTCGTTAGGCGAGTAAAGAACTGCTGCCGTTTCGCCTCCGCGATGATGAACTCGCCGGTGTCGAACTCGCCGATCTCGCAATCGACAAACGCGCCGCTGAAATCCTCGACCGCTTCGCCGCCGGAGCCCTCCGTGATGACGATGTCCGCGACCTCATCTTCATCCGGTTCGATCACAACCCGCAGATGACTCGGCTCGATATAATCCCGGACCTTCCCGCTCTGGTCTTCCGCCGCGCCCAGCAACAACTCGGCCTCATTCAGGTTGCGTCGTGAAGTCTGGGTATCGAGATCGAATTCACGGAGCGATTCGATCTCGTCGCCGAAAAACTCGGCTCGGAACGGTGCGGCCGCCTGCCATGAGTAAACGTCGAGAATCCCGCCCCGGACGGCGAATTGTCCGCGGGTCGTGACCTGGGCGACTCGTTCGTAGCCGGTTTCGCCTAACGAGGCGACGATCCGCTGCAGCGATTCGTCCGCGCCGCGTCGAAGCCGAAGCGACACGGCGCGCAGCATGCCGCGGCGCGGCGCCGGCTGCCCCAGGCTGTCCCGGGTCGCGACGATGACCCTGGGAGTCCGGGCCTGTTCCACCTCGGCCAGCAAGGCAAGTCGTTCCGCCGCGATCTCCTGGTCGGGAAGAATATTTTCGACCGCGAGGAATTCGGCTTCGGGAAGGAAGAGCGCGTTCGGTTGCCAATTGGTCAGGCTCTCATGCAGCAATTCCTGGCGGCGCACGCTCGAGCAGATAATCCAAAGCGTCTCCCGGATTTCCCGCGCCAGAATCGCGACCAGAAAAGCGCGCGCCGATTCGATGACGTGGGAAAAAACAACCGGGCGCCTGCCGTCCCGCGCCGCCTGCAACTGGCGCGCGATCGGCTCGGACTGCGCGACGATTTTTAGCAGCTCGTGGGCGGTCGATTTTTCCACGCCATGCTCTCGCCGAAAGGCGCGGGAAGTTCAATCGGGCGCCGCCCCGGTTATGCTTCGCGGCCGACGGCTTCGGCGACAGCCCGCACTCGCCTAACGAGGTCTTCGAAGACGGCCGGTCGCAACGCCTGTTCGCCATCGCTCCGGGCGCGCTCTGGTTCGTCGTGCACTTCGATCATGAGACCGTCAGCGCCCGCCGCGACGGCGGCCAGGGCCATCTGCGGAATAAAATCGCGCAAGCCGATGCCGTGGGTCGGATCGACTATAACCGGCAAGCGTGTTTTGGCTTTCAATATCGGGACAGCATTCAGATCGAGCGTATTGCGCGTCATCGTCTCGAAGGTGCGAATGCCGCGCTCGCAGAGGAGCACGTTGGGGTTTCCTTCGCTCAGGATGTATTCCGCGCTCATGATGAGGTCGTTGATCGTCGCGCTGAAGCCGCGCTTGAGCAGCACCGGCAGTTTGCTTCGTCCCACTTCCTTAAGCAGGGCAAAGTTTTGCATGTTGCGCGAGCCGATCTGCAGGCAGTCGGTATATTTCTCGATCATCGCAAGGTCACGCGTGTCCATGATCTCAGTCGTGACGGGGAGACCGGTTTCGGCGCGCACTTCGGCCAGGAGACGGAGGCCTTCTTCACCCAAACCCTGGAAGCTATAGGGCGAAGTGCGCGGCTTAAAAGCGCCTCCGCGAAGCACTCGCGCGCCGGATTTCTTGACCGATTTTGCAATCGAGAGGAGTTGTTCCCTGCTCTCGACTGAACAGGGGCCAGAGACGAGAACGACGCGCTGTCCACTGCCAAATGGCACACCACCGATCGAGACGGGCGGGGGCGGAGTGCCGTTCTCCTGCGCGACCAGCTTGTAGGATCTCATCACCGGCACGACCGACTCGACTCCAGGGATGGCGGCGATTGGCTTTTCCCGGATGAGTTCGTCGGGACCGAGAACGCCGATGACGATGCGCGACTCTCCCCGCATGATCTGGGAACGAAGACCAAACTCTTCGATTCGCGCCACGATGTGGTCGATCTGAGCATCGGTCACGGTGGGCTGGGTAATGATGATCATGTCGCGAGGAGCAGGAGTTTAAACCCTGCACGGAGACGGGCAACCCTGCTGATGGGGCGGGAAAAACGGAGCTTAAGGCTCGATCGTGACCGGAGTGCCGAGCTCGACGTTATTGAAAAAATCCTCCGCCATGAATTCCGGCATCCGAATGCATCCGTGAGAGGCCGGGTAGCCGGGCAAATATCCGGCGTGCATGCCCACCCCGCCGACGATTCGCATGAAATAAGGCATCGGTGCGCCTTTGTATTTCGTCCCGGGCGGTTTGGGATCCTTTTCGTTATCGATGTTGGGGACGACCACGTTGTCGTTGGCGTCGACGTAATCTCCATAGCGGCTGGAGGAGTGGTCGACATCTTTTTGCGTGATCTTGTATTGCCCGACGGGGGTGTCGAGGCCTTCGCGACCGGTCGAGAGCTGCGAAATACCGACCAACTGTCCGCCTTTATAAAAGTAAGCACGCTGCTCGCCGAGACGAATATGGATCGAGGGCTTCCCGGGGATACCTTCGCCATCCCAATAGGAGACGTTGTCCGTCGGTGCCGTGGAAGCGGTCGGGGCATCGCCGTAGACGCCGCCCAGATATTGCGTCTCGCCATAGACCAAGCGCGGATCATCTTCGGCGCAGCCAGTGAAGGCAGCGAGAGCGAGTCCGGCGACGGCAAAAAAGAGATGCGGGCGAGCGGGAAAGAAGAGCATTTTGAGGACGGGAAGCGCAAGTAACGCAGGCACCTCTGGAAAGTCAAGGCGACCTGACAGAGGGAGGCACTTCATGGTGCGGCTTGAATTCTGCTTAATTTTGCTGACACTGGCGACCATCTCGCACGAACAAGCTCAATCCATGCCCACCTACGAATATGCGTGTCAAAAATGCGGGCAAAATTTCGATGCCTACCAATCGATGCGGGATGAAGCGTTTAAGGTTTGCCCAAAGGAGCTCTGCCGCCAGGCGAAATGGGGCAAGGGGAAGGTGAAGCGCCTCCTGGGGACGGGCGCGGGCCTCATTTTCAAGGGATCCGGTTTTTACATCACCGACTACCGGAGCAATTCCTACAAGGAAGGTGCAAAGAAAGAATCCTCGGTCAGCAGCGAAAAGGGCGGCGGCGAAAGTGCGGTCGCCAAGCCGGAGGGGAAGCCGGCCCCAGCCGCGGCTCCGGCCAAGAAAGCAGAGACGAAACCTGCGAAGAAAGACTCCGGGTCATGACCAAACTCATTTGTCCGGATTGCCAGCACGAAAACGAGACGGAACGAATTTATTGCCATAACTGCGGCGCACGTCTCGACCGCCGCGGCCTGGAGAAAGAACAGGTCCAGGAAGGATCGGGCGAAGAAAAGACCCGCCAGCATCTGAAGAAGATGTTTTCGCCCAATCGCGGGCTGGGGAAACAGGTGGCGGTTCGATTTGTGAAGTTACTGCTGGGCGCGCTCTGTCTGGCGGCAGTTATCGTCATGCTTCTGCCGCCTGATCTTCCCCCGGCGCCGAAAAACTACGACTTCGCGCCGTTGATCAACAGGGACATCGTGTCCGCGCTCTCCACCGGCCAGCCGACCATGCTGGTTTACAACGAGGAACAGGTGAACAGCTACCTGGCGGCCACCCTCCGGCGCAAAGACAGCCCGTCACGGCACGGCTTTTTTCCGTTAAGGCGCATTTTCGTTCAATTTGCCGAGGGAAAATGCGCTGTTCACCTCGAGCGGCAGATTTTTCGTCTCTCGATTTTCACCGGCAACACGTCCCGGGTGGGGATCGTCAACGGCAAGATCGTGGCCGCGAGCGAGGGCGGTTACATCGGCCGCATGCCGATCCATTCTTCGATCATGAAATATGCTGACTTTCTTTTCGGCAAAGCATGGGAATGCCTCGCCCGAGAACGCGATTCCGTCTCGCGCCTGGCCCGGATCGAGTTTCATCCCCAGACGGTGAACCTGATCGTGGCCCACTAGCCACCCGGGATCTGCCTAACGAGCCCGATTGGCTCGCCTCTAACCGAGCCCCATGGTGGAAAGCAATCGAGCGTCGATCCGTCCGTCCACGACCAGGCCGTTGTCCTGTTCGTAATTTCGGATCGCACGCCGCGTGCCTTCACCGATGACACCGTCGATCGCTCCCCGATAGTAACCGGCCTGCGCCAATTGCTGCTGCACGCGGGCTGTCATCGAGAGATCCTTCCCTCCGCCATCGTTTGTGGTGCGGGCTGGCGGATTTGCGAGCCGACCCTCATAGACCCCGCGCGGATCGTAAGTGTAATAAGCGCCCACCGGGTAGCCGTAGGGATAACCGTAGTAGGGATATCCGTAATAATACGGGTAGCCGTAGCCGTAAAAATACGGGTAACCGAACCCCCCGAAGAAGACATTTACCCGCCCGCCACTGTGAAAGCGCGCATGGCCATGGTTGAAATTTCCACGGTTTACGTTGTTGCCGCCGCCGCCGCCGTGCCGACCCCGATTCTGTGCCTGCGCCGGGGCTGCCAAGGCCAGCAGACCACCGGCAATCGCGATCATCGTCAAAGTTCTGGTTATTTTCATAATATTTTCCTTTGTTGAACGGACCCGAACATAGCATAGCGGGTCGCAACTTTCCGCTCCTTTTCTGGAAGAAGCTCGAGTATTCTCCGCGCCTTCGCTCATGTCCGCGGCGTCAAAAATCTTCCTCGCTTTCGTAGTCGCCCTTTGCCTAACGACCGGAGCGGGCTTCGCGGCCGGCAAACCGCGCAGCACCAGTACCTCGCGCCAATTCGTGGTTTACGGCGCCGACGTCCGGGTGCGTGGGGCGCTGTGCGACCTGGCAGAGCGCACGAAATCCAATCTGCTCCAGCTCCTCGGTCAGCGCGATAACTGGAAGACAGCCCTCGTCGTCAACCTCGATTATCCGCGCGCTAATTTTCCCGACGCTGCGGTCGCGCAGCTCGCAGTCAGCCAGCTCGGCTTCGGCCTCAAACTGCAGCTCAATCTGCTCCTGACGCGCGAGATGAAAGGTCGCGCGGTGCAGCGGGAGCTGCTGCGGGCCATCCTCGTCGAGATGATGTATCGCAACCGGGGTAACATCGCCGCCGGCTCTCCCTACGTCACTCCGCCGGACTGGCTGGTCGAGGGCGTCCTGGCCCTCGAACCAGGAAACGATACGCAAAGCGACGCTGAGCTATTGCGGACGATCCTGGCCACGCCGAAGATCGCGCCGCTCGAGGAGATCGTCCGGCAAAAGCGGGCGCAGCTCGACGCGCCTTCGCGCCAGTTGCACTCCGCCTACTCCCGGGCGCTCGTGCAGTTGTTGATCGATACCCGCGGCGGCCGCTCCCAACTGGCCCGCTTCATCAGCGACCTGCCGGATGCGCCTACCGACGCCATGGCCGATCTGCGCGCGCATTTTCCGGAAACTCTTGGGCGGGCGCCGGGGAAATGGTGGGCCCTGAGCGTGGCCGAGCTTTCGGCCAAAGACCGCTACCAGATGCTGAGCGCCGCGGAAACCGGGCGGCGGCTGGATCAGGCCCTGCGTTTTTCCATTCCGGCAAAGGATGGAAAGGTCCGCGACTATTCGTTAGGTGAGTTTGAGAATTTCCGCAAACTTCCGGCTCGCCGTGACGCGCTCCGGCAGGTGGGCCAGCAATTGCAGCTTCTCGGGGCGCAGGCGCATCCCTCCTACCGCGCGATTGTGCAGGAGGCTTACGCGCTGACGGAATTGCTCGTGCGCGGCAAGACCCGCGGCGTCGCGGCACGGCTCGAGCGGATCGCGCGCTACCGCGCGGTGATCGAGCAGCAGGGGACGGAGATCGACGATTACCTGAACTGGTTCGAGGCTACCCAAAGCAAAACGAGCAGCGGCGTTTTCTCTCAGATCCTCGAAGCGGACCGCAAAACGGACGAAGCGCCCCCGCGCCGGCGCGATCCGATTTCGGTTTATCTCGACTCGATCGAGATGGATGCGAATTGACGGGGAAGCGTGCGGCGGCTTCCCCGTGAGCACTTACAGACGGTCGGCCTGGGCCTGGAGCTTGCGCTTCAGGCCGTCGTGGCGGGCATCGACGATCTTGGCCAGAAACTGACGCGCGCCCGCCGCGTCGCCCTGTTTCAGGCTGACCCGCGTGAGGTGGAGGTAAACGAAATCGCCTTGGGGCGAAAGGGTAAGGACATGTTTCCAGGCCGCTTCGGCTTCCGACCAATTCGCATCCGGGATGCCATAAAAGGTCTCGGCATAAGCGCGCGCATATTCGAGGTCGTTAGGTGAAAGCCGGGCCGCCTCCCGAAATTCCGCCAGGGCGAGCCGGAGCACATCCGGCAGTTCCATTTTCCAGGCGGCGGTCAGATCATGGCGCAGCATGAACTCCACGTTGGCGAGGTTGAAATGATAAGCGGCATTGCTGCCCTCGAGGCCGATGGCGCGGGCGAACTCCGCGGCGGAGGCTGCCGCCTTGCCCATCCGGAGGTAGGCCCCGCCTAACGAATTGGCGATGGCGGCATTTTCCGGCGCGAGCTGCTGCGCGGTCCGCCAATGAGCGATGGCGGCGCGGAGGTTGTTATGTTTGGAAAGAAACTCGGCGTAGCTGGCATGCGCGGCTGCGGACCCCGGGTGCTCCTGGAGGAATTTCTCGTGCTGGAGCTGTTTGCGCTGGTCGCTCGCACTCAGGTCGCGGTCGTTGGCCCGCGCCGCAAGGGCGAGCAAGGCGCAGAGGAAGCAGAGGAGAAACAACCTCATATCAGACTTTACACCATTTGCTCAGTTCGTGGTTGCTGATTATCATAGCGCTCGCTCCCTCCTGAGCAGCTCCCTTGCCATGCAGAAAATTGGATTTGCCGAAGCGCTCGATTCCATCGTCGCAACCGACCAGCGTTACCACCGTGACGCCTATGTATTTTTGCGCGATGCGCTCGATTACACCACCAAGCAGCAAAAGAAATCGAAAGGCGCCGCGGTCCGTCACGTGGCCGGCCCGGAGCTGCTCGAAGGGGTGCGGCTCTATGCCTTGAAGGAATTTGGGCCCATGGCGCTGACGGTCTTTTCCTATTGGGGAGTCGAGCGCTGCGAGGATATCGGGGAGATGGTTTTTAACCTGATCGGCGCCGGGATTTTCGGAAAGACAGAGCAGGATTCGCTCGAGGATTTCAAGTCGGTCTACACCTTTCATGAGGCCTTTGTGAAACCGTTCCTGCCCGAAGAGGCGGGCCCGCCGGCGCAGTTGCCGCCTGCTCTGCCGGCGCCGAAGGCTTCATGAGCGGAAGGGCGCGCGCCTCCCGTTCCATTTCTTTGCCATGCTGACCAACCGACTCCAGACAACTCCGCCCGGCAACCCTGCTGCCATTTCCTTCCCGCCGGTGACGGCCCAGAAATGGACCTTGCCTAACGGCCTCACGATTATTGTGCAAACCGATCGGAGCGCGCCGGTCGCGAGCGTGCAGGCGTGGTGCGGGACCGGGAGCATTCACGAAGGGCGCCATCTGGGCGCGGGGCTCTCGCACATTCTCGAGCACATGCTCTTCAAGGGCACCAAGACGCGCTCGACGAGTGCGATCGCGCAAAGCGTGCAGGACGAGGGCGGCTACATCAACGCCTACACCTCCTTCGATCGCACCGTTTACTGGATCGATGTTCCGCGCGAAGGCTTGGCCAGCGCCCTCGATATCCTCTCGGACGCGATGATGAACTCGACCCTGCCGATCGAGGAATACAGCAAGGAACAGGAAGTCATCCGGCGCGAATTTGCGATGTGCTCCGACGATCCGGACCGGATGATGGGGCAGCTCATGTTCAAGACCGCCTACCAGCGGCATCCCTATCGCCTCCCGGTGATCGGCGAGATTCAGATTTTCAATCAGCTCACCCAGCAGGATGTGCTGGAATATTATCGAACTCGCTACGTGCCTAACAATCTCAGCTTCGTCGTGGTGGGCGACGTCGATGCCGGCGAGGTCTACAACCAACTGGAAAGATATTTTGCGGATTATCCGGCGCGCTCGCTCCCGCCACCTTACATCGCGCAGGAGCCGGTGCAGCAGGGACGGCGCGAAGTGAACGAAGAATTCCCGACCGAGTTGACCCGGCTCGCGCTCGCCTGGCACGTGCCCGAAATCACTCATCCGGATGTGCCGGCGTTCGATCTCCTCTCCACCATCCTCGGCGATGGGCGCAGCTCGCGGCTCTACCGGAGAGTGCGGGAAGAAGCGGGCCTGGTTTTTGGAATCTCGGCTTTTTCCTACACTCCGGGCGATCCTGGGTTGCTCGGGATCGACGCGACGCTCGAACCGGAAAATCGGGTAGACGCGGAGCGCATGAGTCTCGAAATCATTGCCGAGCTGCAGGAGTCGGGCGTGCTGGCGGCGGAGCTGGCGAAGGCGAAAAAGATCTCGCTTGGCCATTCGTTAGGCTCGCTCACTACCATGCGCGGCCAGGCCTCGGATCTTGGTTCGAACTGGTTCGTAACCCGCAATCTCAATTTCACCCGGGATTATCTCGAGGCGCTGCAGAAGGTTTCGCGGGACGACATCCAGCGGGTCGCCCGCCGTTACCTGGTGGAGGATAACCTGACCGTCGTCTCCTTAAACCCGCGCGGCACTCTCGCCCCGAAGGCGACCGAGGCGGTCGCGGTCTCGGCCGGAGAAGTGGAAAAATTCGAGCTCGCCAATGGGCTCCGCCTGCTCGTTAGGGAAGATCCGCGCCTGCCGCTCGTTTCGATGGTGGCGACGTTTCGCGGCGGCCTGCTGGCCGAGACGCGCGCCACCAATGGCGTCACGCGTTTGCTGGCGAAGGTAATCGTCAAAGGCACGACGACGCGCACCGCCGAGCAGATCGCCGACACGATCGAAGCGGTGGGTGGCAGCCTCGGAAGCGACGCGGGTAACAACAGCTTCAGCATTTCGCTCGACGTCACCCGGCCCGACCTGCGACTCGGCGCGGAATTGCTGAGCGACATCCTGCTCCATGCCACGATGCCGGAGAAAGCCGTCGCGCGAGAAAAGGAAGTGCAACTGGCCCGGATTCGCGACGACGAGGAACAACTTACAACCGTGGCTCGCAACATTTTGCGTGGCGCGCTCTTCGGCGACCACCCCTACGCGCTGCGCGCGAAGGGATCGGCGGATTCGGTCAGCCGTCTTTCGCAAAAAGATCTGCTCGCGTTTCGCGATCGCTACGTGGTGGCGAAGAATGGCGTCGTCTCCGTTTTCGGAAACGTCAAGGCCACCGAGGTGAGGGAACTCTTCGAGCAGTTGCTCGACGAGATGAAACAAGGCGAACTCGCTCTGCAGCAACCCGCGCCCGCTCCCACGCTCTCGCAAACTGTGGCGGTGGAGGAATTGAAGGAGAAAGCGCAAGCCGTCCTGATGGTGGGCTATCGCGGCGCCGACATGTTTAGTCCCGATCGTTATGCGCTGGAATTGATCGACGAAGCGAGCAGCGACCTGGGCTCGCGCTTTTTCGTGCGCATCCGGGAGGAGATGGGGCTCGCCTACTACGTCGGCGCCAGTCAGATGCAGGGTTTGGTTTCCGGGCTGTTCGCGTTTTATCTCGGGACCGATCCGGGCAAACTGGAACCGGTCAAGTCCGCCCTCCTCGACGAAATCGCAAAGCTGGCCGGGACCGGCCTAACGAACGACGAACTGGCCCGGGCCAAGAAAAAACTGATCGGCCAGCAGCGGATCGCCAACCAAAGCAACGATTCCTTTGGCTACATGGCGGCCCTCGACGAACTCTACGGGCTCGGATTCGACCACTACAAAAAACTCGAGGCCGAGATCGAGGCGGTCACTTCCGAGGGCATCCGGCGGGTGGCGGCAAAATATTTTCAGCAGCCATATGTGCTCGCGACGGTTCGCCCTCGCGGCTAAGTTTAAGCACCGCTCAATCGAAAACATTCAACCAGCTCAAATCCTATGGCCGAAGTTCAAACCACCACTCAATCAGGAGAAATGACCCAGCGTTTCATTGAATTCGTTATGATGCAGGCGCAGAACGCCGCGCTTTTTCTCGGGCAGATCCCGAATCCGCAGACGGGGCAGGCGGAAGTCAATTTGGAGGTTGCCCGCATGTTCATCGACCAGTTGGTCATGATCCAGGAGAAGACGCGCGGGAACCTCACGACCGACGAATCCACCGTCCTGCGCAATGCGCTCTCCAGTTTGCAGATGACGTTTGTCGAGGCTTCGCAAGGCGCTCATCTCGCCGGGCCGGCCTCCCCAGCGCCAGAGGGCACGCCGGAGGCGCCGGAGACGGCGCCGGTCGCGGAAGGCCTCCCGCCCGCTCCCGCGAGCGCCGCGCCTTCGTCTGACCCGGAACCGGAGTCGAAGAAGAAGTTCAGCAAATCCTACGGCGCTTAAACACCCGCGGCTCCGCGCGACGGGCCCACGGCGCGGAGGAAGATCGTGGCCGGATCTATTTGTGGCGCTGGCGTTCCACCAGCTCCTTAAGCTGACGCTCCATCGTCTTGAAGGCGTCGTTGATTACTTTGCTCAGCGGCTCGTGCATTTCATGCGCGCCCTGCTTCTCGTTCGCGACCAACTCGTGCCCCGGCGGAACGGTGACGTCGATCCGCACCCGGTATGGATTCCCGGAGTGCTGCGAGTGATTCGGATGTTCGACGACAATGTCGCAGCGGCTGATGTGATCGCAGAACCGATCCAGGCGCGCGGCTTTCTCGCGGATGAGTATTTCGAGCTGATCCGATTTCTCGACACCCCGATATGAAATTTCCACCGGTAATTGCATGCCGCAGTATAGCGCAAAAGAGGATCACTCGAAAAGGACCTGCTAAGTCGCCGATTGGTACCTGTTAGCGTCGTCCTCCTCTCTTGGAGGGAAGCGCTTCGTCGCTTCCGCGAAGGTCGAGAGAGCGTTTCTTGCAATCGACGCCCACCCCCGCGGCATCGACAAAGCGATGCCCTCCAGCACTCGTCGCTCAAGGCGCCCCGCCTTTCGCGACGATGCCAAGGTGGGCGCACTTCGACGCTAAAACGATTTCCAATCGGCACGTCGCCGCTTCGATGTGTAATCGAGGATTCTGGCTGGAAAAAATCAGAGCGGCTGCAGCGAGCGGAAATGAGAAGACAATTTCGCCGGCTCGATTTTGACCAGATCCGATTTCACATGCTCGACTACGCGCGTTTGGAGAGGGACGGGCAGTAAATCCGTCACGGTGGCATGGATCGAAGCGGGCGCGGCGAAAGACCAGCCGTCGGCCGCTTCCCGCTTCACCACTTCGGTGATGTGTTCCGCCAGTTGCTTGCAGATGCGCCGATCGGTTTCCGTTTCGATCTGGGTCCGTTCCGCGATCGCGTTGGCGTGGCGGCCGTTGCCATCCGCCACCGGGAAACGCCCGGCCTGGTCGGTCAGTTTATCGTCATACCGGCCGTGCGCGTCGGTGATATCGAACGCTTGCACGAGCTGCAGACTCGCGCCGCGCGTGGGCGTTTGGTTGACTCGGTAGGCTTTGATTCCGCCGCGATCGGCGACCACGATGAGTGAAGTCGGTGTCATGTTTTATCATAACAGGATCGTGCGCCGGGCGCATGTTGCGTTCACTCTTTCGCCGCAGCCGGCTCGATTTTTTCTTCCGGCTTTTCCATCTTGCTTTCGCCGTGGTGCGGGGCGGAGAACTGCCGTTTCTTCCACGACTCCTGGCGGGCTTGCGAACTGGAGCCGGTGACAAGCTTAAGGAGGATGCTGGCGCGGTCTTTGATCTCGATTTCATCGCCGGAAACAAACTTTTGCAACTCCTGCGAAAAGCCTTCGGCGGAGGCGGTATCGAGCACCAGTTCCCATTCCACCTCCTGCTTCCCTGGCAGGACAAACTGCAGCGGTTCATGATGCGCATTCATCAAAAAAAGGAAGCTATCGTCGCGGATCGGTTCCCCTTCAAAAGTCTGGACGTCGATCGTGTCGCCGCTCAGCAACATCCCGAGGCAGCGGACGAAGGGCGAATTCCACTCCTCATCGCTCATCTCATTGCCGCCGGGGTTGAACCACATCACATCGCGAATCTCCGAGCCGCGGATGCGCCGACCCTGGAAAAATTTCGGTCGCCGGAAAACCGGATGATCGTGCCGGAGCTTGATCAGCCGCTTGGTGAAATCGAGGAGCGCCTTTTGCTCGTCGTCCAGGTTCCAGTTTAGCCAGCTGATTTCATTGTCCTGGCAATAAGCGTTGTTGTTCCCCTGCTGGGTGCGCGCCCATTCATCGCCGGCCGTCAGCATCGGGACGCCCTGCGAAAGAAAAAGGGTGGTGAGAAAATTGCGGCGCTGCTGCCGGCGCAATTGCCTGATCGCGGGATCATCGGTCGGACCTTCCGTCCCGTGATTCCAGGAGTGATTATTGTTGTCGCCATCGCGGTTCTCTTCGCCGTTGGCTTGGTTGTGCTTGTCGTTGTAGCTGACGAGATCGTTGAGGGTGAACCCGTCATGCGCAGTGATAAAATTGATGCTCGCGTACGGGCGGCGGCCGCTCTGCTGATAGAGATCGGGACTTCCCACCAGGCGATAGGCCAGCTCGCCGATCTTCCCTGCGTCGCCCTTCCAGAAACTGCGGATTGAATCCCGATACTTTCCGTTCCACTCCGCCCAGAGAATCGGGAAATTCCCGACCTGATAGCCGCCCTCGCCCACGTCCCACGGCTCGGCGATCAGTTTCACCTGCGAGATCACCGGGTCCTGGTGAATGATCTCAAAAAAAGCGTGCAGCTTATTCACCCCGCTCGCGTCGCGCGCCAGCGTCGAGGCAAGGTCGAAGCGGAAACCATCGACGTGCATGTCGTTCACCCAATAGCGCAGGCTATCCATCACCAGTTGGAGCGTGCGGGTGTGGAGGAGATTGAAAGTGTTGCCGGTCCCGGTGAAATCGAGATAGAAGCGCGGATCCTCCGGCTTGAGGCGGTAATAAGCCTGGTTATCGATCCCGCGGAAGCTGAGCGTCGGCCCGAGGTGATTGCCCTCGCCGGTGTGATTATAAACCACGTCGAGAATCACCTCGATCCCGGCGGCGTGCAGATTGCGCACCATTTGCTTGAACTCGGTCACCTGCCCGCCCGTGAACCCGCTCGAGGAAAATTTCGGGTCGGGCGCGAAGAAACCGATCGTGTTGTAACCCCAATAGTTCGTTAGGCCGCGATCAACCAGGGCCTTGTCGTTGACATGGTGATGGACCGGGAGCAGCTCGACCGCGGTGATTCCCAGCTCCTTCAGGTAGGCGATCGAAGCCTCGTGGCCGACCCCGGCGTAGGTCCCGCGAATTTCCTCGGGGATTTTCTCGTTCAGTTTCGTGAACCCCTTGGTGTGCATCTCGTAAATGATCGTGCTGTGCAGCGCCGTGCGCGGCGCCTTGTCGTCACCCCAGTCAAAGGTGTTGTCGATCACGACCGCCTTCGGCATTCCCCAGGCATCGTCGCGGAAATCGCGCGCCATGTCCTCCGCCTCGCCCCCGACGACGTAGGCAAACATTTCGTCCGCCCAATTGATCCGGCCCGAGATCGCCTTGGCATAGGGGTCGAGGAGGAGCTTGGAGCTGTTGAAGCGCAGACCGCGATCGGGATTGTAAGGACCGAAGACGCGAAAACCGTAGAGTTGCCCCGGCCGCACATCGGGAAGAAAAATGTGCCAGACCTGATCCGTGTGCTCAGTCATTGGAATCCGGATATTCTCCTGGCGCGCGTCGGGGGAATCGAAGAGGCAGAGATCGACCGAGGCGGCGGCCTCCGAGAAGATCGCGAAGTTCACGCCATTGCCGAGCCAGGTCGCGCCGAGAGGATAGGGATGGCCGAGCCAAACTTTAACTGGAGTCATAAATGCGAAGGGTGTTTATCCCATTCGGACGCGAAAGTGGCAAGGGACTGCAAAGGCGTGATCATCGGTAGGGCGAGACTCCGTCGAGCCTGAGGGAGGAGGCGGTTCCTCTCTCGCGGCGCGAAGCTCGACAGAGTCTCGCCCTACCGGAAAGCCGTGACGGAGTCGCTACTTCTTGCTCTGGATCTCGAGCTTGCGGTAAAGCGTCATCGACTCCGGTTGAGCAGGTGTTCTAATTCGGGGCCAGCAAATTCGAGCCCGCGGGCCACAGTTCTGGGTCAGGTCTTCTTCGCTTTTGGACTTGGATTATCAGAGCTCGGCCTCTGCATTAGATAAGAGACGGATGAACGCCAGCGCTGCCCTCGCCCAGCAGATCGAGCGTTATCGCCAGATGACCGGCGAAGAACGTTTGTCGATCGCGCTCGGGTTACACGAGATGTCGTGCGACATCGCGCGCGAAGGCATTCGTCATGGCCATCCCGGCGCCGACCCCTGCTGAGGTGGAGCGATTGCTCCGCCGCCGTCTCGACTGGCCCGCGCCGGATGAACGAGCGCGAATTGCTGGTGGATTGCTCTATCTGGAGCACAACTGTCTGCCTATCTTTCCGGCGGGTGAGGCGAAATGATACGCGCGGTCGTTTCCGGGCTTGATCTCGCAGGGCAGAAATGGATCATTCGCCCGTTGCGCTTTCAATTCATGCGTTCCCTCACCGCTTGCTTGATGTTTCGGGATTCCGCCTCCTATCTGGAGGAATGGCTGCAATTCCATCTCCGCGTCGGGGTCGAGCATTTTTACCTCTACGACAATGAATCGCAGGACGACTTCGAATCGGTGATTCAACCCCTTGTGGCGGCAGGAAAGGTCACTTTGCATCGCTGGCCGGGGGGGGGGACGCGCAGGCAAGCGCCTATCAACACTGCCTCGATCAATATCGTGGGGTCGCCCGATGGATCGCCTTTCTCGACGATGACGAATTTCTTTTTCCAACCAACGGAGACGACCTTCTCGAAACCCTGGAGCCTTATGAAAAATATGCGGGCGTGGCTGCTTGCTGGTTGCTCTTTGGGTCCAGCGGCCATCGATCTCGCCCTCCAGGCTTGGTGACCCGGAACTATCGCCGGCGCGCCGCCTGGATCGATCCGCATGTGAAATGCATCGTGAACCCAGTCAAAGTAACGGGACCGGCAGTGCTGGGGCATTCCTTTCATTGCCGGCCGGGGGAGGCGATCGTCGACGAAAACCATCGTCCGATCTCAGGACCATTCGCCACGGAGCCGACGGCGGATGTTCTCCGGATCAATCATTATCTGGTGAAATCCCACGAAGAGCTGGGCCAGCGCCGGACGCGGAGCCGCGCGGACGGTTCCCCCATCGTCCACTCGATCGAGGAATGGAAACGGTTCGACTCGCAATACAACGCCGTGGAGGATCTGCGGATTCAGCGTTTCGTGGGAACGTTAGGGGGAGAACTCGACGCAGGTTGTCGCGGTCTGTGACCGTCGCCGGTGCATTGTTGTCGCGATTCTTCGGCGGTCAGAGATCGCCGCTACAGTCTGCCGCGCTACTTTTTGCCCTTGATTTCGAGTTTGCGGTAGAGCGTGGCCATGCTGATGCCGAGCACGCTGGCCGCTTTCTCGCGCGCGCCTTTAAATTTCGCCAGGGTCGCTTCGATGTATTCGCGCTCCTGTTCCTGGATGAATTCATCGAGCGACTTGCCGACGGGCAAGGCGGCGCGCGCCTTCTTGGCCGCGTTTTCGTTGGCAAACTCGACAATCTGCGGCGGGAGATCGCCCGGCATGATCATGTCCTCCTCGCACAAGGCGCAGGCCCGCTCGATGGCATTTTCCAGCTCGCGCACGTTGCCGGGATAGTCGTAGCGGCAGAGGAGATCGACCGCTTCTGGATCGATCTTTTTCGGCTCGCCACCGGTCAGGTTGGCCTGTTTTTGCAGGAAATGATTGACCAATAACGGCACGTCCTCAAGCCGCTCCCTGAGCGGTGGGATTTCGACCGGGATGACCGCCAGCCGGTAATAAAGATCTTCCCGGAAGGAACCGTCGCGGATTTTGGGCTGGAGCGCTTCGTTGGTCGCGCCGACGACCCGCACGTTGACCGGCACGCTCTTGTTGTCGCCCACCCGTCGCACTTCGCGCTCCTGCAGGACGCGGAGGAGTTTTGTCTGGAGCGAGGTGGCCATCGAGTTGACTTCGTCGAGGAAGATGGTCCCGAGGTTGGCCTCCTCGAAGAGCCCGCGCTTGTCCGCGACCGCGCCGGTGAAGGCGCCTTTCTTGTGGCCGAATAATTCCGACTCGAGCAAATTCTCCGGCAGCGCGCTGCAATTGATCGCGACGAAGGGGTGATGCTGCCGGTTGCTGTTGAAATGCAGGCCGCGCGCGACCAGCTCTTTACCGGTGCCGCTCTCGCCCTGGATCAAAACCGTGCTGTCGGTGTCGGCCACCTTGTTGATCAGGTTATAGACGAGCTGCATTTTGCGGCTCGAGCCGATAATGTTCTCGAACTTGTATTTGTTCTTGAGCTCCTTGCGCAGGTAGGTGTTCTCCTGCCGGGCGGACTGGAATTCGAGCGCGCGTTGCACCGTCATCTGCAGCTCGTCGATCTTGAATGGCTTCGGGACGTAGCCGTGCGCGCCCATTTTCATCGCCTCGATCGCGGTGTCGACTGAGGCGTAGGCGGTGATCAGAATGACCAGGGTCTGTTTGTGATGTTCCTTCACGTGCCGGAGCACGTCGAACCCGCTCATCGACTCCATCTTCACGTCGGTGATGACGATCTGGGGTTCGATGGTCTCCATCTGCTCGACCGCTTTGGCGGCGGAACTGAAAGGGAAGACCTGATGTCCTTTTTCGCGACAGAGGGTGACGATTACCTCCACCATCGCGGGCTCGTCGTCGATTATGATGATCTTGGCCATATTCTCAGGGCGGAGACTATTTCACGAATGAGAAAAGAAAAGTCAAATATGAGAAACTAAGGATTCAGCCCAGAGGGAAAGGAGCCCCTGCGAGCAGCACCCAGGGGACGGGTTTCTCCCAGGCGATGACCTTTTCCACGACATCGCCGCGCGGATTCTCAATTGGCAAAGCGATCAGATCGGCCTGGAAACCGACGCGAATTTTTCCTAGCGAGTCGGCCTGATGCAAGGCGCGGGCGGGATTTATTGTCGCCATCTCCAGAATCCGTTCCGGAGCGATCTCGGGATGCGCGTCACGCAGAGTTTGCATTTCTGAGAAAAGGCTGAGGGACGAGTTGCTGGCCAGGCTATCCGTTCCGAGGGCAATGTTGAATCCGAGCCCGGCCAGCCGCCGCAGCGCGAAGGGCGAATGCCGAAAATAGCGGCTGCTGCGCGGGCAATGCGCGATGTGGAAACGCGGCCCGCGCTCCAGCCGGGTGAAATCTTCCTCGGTCAGTTCGTTCAGATGGACGACGGTCCAGCGCTCGTCCAGCACCTCACGCTCGAGCATGACCGCGAGCGGAGTTTTGCCCTGGCCGCAATCCGCCATTGAGCGGCCGAGGCTTTGCAAGAGTTCGAATAACCGGCCGCGGCCGTCGCGAAACATCTCCATCTCCTCCGCCGACTCGGCGAGATGCACCATGAGCAGGTTCCCGTTTCGCTCCGCAGCCTCCCGGGCGAGGCGCATGAGCCCGGGCGAAACCGTGTAAGGCGCGTGCGGGCTGAGCCCGAAGCCGCCCGGCCACATCTCCTTCCCGCGAAAACGGGCGAAGGCATCGTCCAACATCTCCGCCGCCGGCAGCCGCGGGCGCACATCGATCAGCTCCGCGAACCACCAGGTCCGGAGTGGCGGCGCCGGCATGCGATCGAGCAGTGCCGGCATCGATTCCACGGTGGCGATCGTCGTCGTGCCCCAGCGGCGCGCTTCCACAAAACCAGCCGCGATCGAGGCGAGATAATCTTCATCCGAAAGATCGCGGCGCAGTCCGTTGATCTGCAAAATCCAATCCGCAAACGAATGCTGCGGCGGGATCCTTCCGTGCAGCGCAGTGAAGTCGAGATGGCAATGCGCGTTGATCAACCCCGGCAGCAAGACCACTTCGCCAAGATCGGTCACCGGGCCGCTGCGGCGGGCGCGCACTTCCTCGTCGCGGCCGACATCGACCACCCGGCCGGCCTCAACCCCGACCGCGCCATTTTCAATCGGCGCGCCATCCAGCGTGAGAACGGTCCTGGCGCGATAGATCATCACTCGATCACCCTCCGCGAGACTTCACTTCTCTTGGGGGGAGGTACTTTCTTTCACCACTGCGCGCATTTCGGCCACGAGAAGATTGCACGCTTCCTGGCAGAGCAACGGCATCATATTCTCCCCGCGACCCGTCTGGTCGATCGGCGCGATGAATTTATCCAGCGGTAACCTGAGCGAAGGTCGCGCCCTGGTTTCATCGCGCGCCCAGAGGATGATCCGGAGGCATCCCGGCTCGCCGCCTTGCGAGCGGCAAAAGCGGTTGATCACCGCGTCGGCTTCTTCATCGGAAACCCGGGCCGCCGCGCGGTACATCCC
>JACCZO010000176.1 GCA_013695925.1 Chthoniobacterales bacterium | reverse complement strand
CGCACCGCGCGTGGTTCGACCGCGCGCAGGTGAATGTCCTCTACCCCTCCCGCCGGCTCTCCCTGCAGCCGCGAAGCGTAGAAATATTCGATGTCGTTATCATCCGCGTCGAAAACATTGAGCACCTGCAGGGCGACTTCGATCTCCGGTTTTTTGAACCGGTAGCCGATGCGCGCGTTGAAAATGAGCGATTCATTCGACTCCACGCTGCCGTCCTCGATCAGCGGACGCGGTCCGAAATAGCGTCCGCGCAGACTCCCAAACCATCCGTTAGGCAAATCGATCGCCACGCCCGCTGCGACTGAGAGCGGAATCGCCCCGGGTATCTTGTCCCCTTCCGGTCCCGGGTCCGTAAAGCGCCCTTTGGCCAGAGCAATATCAGCATCCAAAGTGAGCCACTCGAACGGGCGATAGAAATTATTGAGTTCGATGCCGTAGCGCTCGGTCGCGCCGCTGGCCTCGACCGCGCCGGCATCGCCCACGAAGACCAGTTCGGAATCCGATTGCAGGTAGAAGAACGCCAACGAGCTGACCAGCCCCGGAATGAACGAGGTTCGCGCGCCGACTTCCGCACCGGTGGAGCGCGCGAGCGCGCTGGCCGGCAGGGCATTCTCACCCGTGGCCGGGTCGATTCCCCCGATCACACCGCGCGCGTCGTTGCTGTGAAAGCCGGTCCCGGCGCTCAGATAAAGTTCGGTCTTCGCAAACGGCCCGAAGATCAGGCTCAGCTTCGGGCTGACGATGCCGTCGGTCTTGGTGCCCGAAGTTTCCGGGTTCAAATGGTTCGCGACATCGAAATAATAGCCATCGGCGCGCAGACCGAGGACGGAGCGGAACCAGCTCGTCCAAATCACTTCGGTCTGGCCAAAGAGACCCGCGCTCGATTCCAGCACGTCATCCTCGCGGATGGCCGAAAGAATTTCCCGCGCCTGGGTGTGATAGAGCCCGATGTCGTTGATGAAGTCGGTGCGCGTGTCGAGGCCGAGAGTGAAAGTGGCATCGCGCCCGAAGACGGTCGCATTCCAAATCTGTGCCAGCGAGCCGCCGAGGATAAAGCGATCATCGGCCTGGTTGAACTGGTCGCCGTTGATCGGATCATCGAGAAAGTAGGTGAAGTTCGAGAAGAGATCGAGGCTGGAATAGATGCCGTAGATTTGGGCGCGGGTCTCGGTGCCATCGCTCGTCAGGCGCCGCCATTCGGCGTCCAAGCTGTAGCGCTGCGTGTTCAGGCCGACTGTCTCGTCGAGCGAGCCGAGGCGCGAGATAAACCCCTGCTCGATGGCGCGTTGCGCAATCTGGTCGGGGGAATCCACTCGCGAATAGTTGGCTTGGGCGGTGACCGTGAATCTGTCCTCGGCCCGCACCGCGTAGTAGCGCAGGAAGGCGTTGTAACGCTGGAAATTCTCTGCGATATCGAAGGGCCCGTTGTGATGGGTGAACTCGAGTGCATAGGTCAGGGTGTCGAGCACGCGGGGTAGATCGAGCGGCGCTGAGTCCGGCGCGTCCTTGCTCAAATCGGCTTTTGCCGGCGGCGGCGCCGTTGCCGGGCCACCACTCGAACGCAGGACAATCGACTGGGCCAAAAGGGCCCGGAAATAATCGTTCTCGCCGTACTCCAGCGTGAGAATATCTCGCGGCAGTTGCTTGTAGAACTTGAACTCCGCCGCTCCCGCGCCCGAGAAATCGCCAATCGCAGGGAAGTAAGGCCCTTTGAAAAAATCGATTCGCTCGACCAGTTCGGGGATGACGAAATTCGGATCCGCCCAACCCTGGCCATGCGCGTGCGTGCGCATATTGATCGGCAAACCATCGGCCATCACGGAAAAATCGGTGCCGTGATCGAGATTGAATCCGCGCAGGTAATACTGGTTGGCCTTCGCTTCACCGCTGTGCTGCGTGATGATTAAACCGGGAACGACTTCGAGCAGTTCGCCCCGGCGCAGGATCGGGCGCTGCTCCAAATCCTGCGCCCCGACGCTCCCCTGCGAAGCCGTGGTCGCGATTCCGAGCAGATCGTCCTCCCGGCCCACGATCGTGATGCGCTCCGTCTCCGTTTCGGCGCGGGCCGGGGAGTCGGCCGCAGAGGTGGGACTCGGCGTTGCGACCGCGTCCTGGGCAAAAAGACGCGGCATTTCCGGGGAGGTGGAAAGAAAGCACGCGGCCAGGAGATGGAAACGGATGGAAGTTCTCATGTTTTTCTCCAGATTGATTGCTGCGCGAGGCAAGGCCGAGGTTCCGTTTCATACTTCGCCGGTCAGAGGCCGGCGGATGCAAAAATATTATCTTTTAAAAAATTCGTAATACGCCATGAAAAGAGAATGCGCCGCTCGTTTTAGCGTTTCCCTGCCGCCGGATCTATTTCACGAGCTCGATCGGATGACGCGGCAGAAGGGTTACGACAATCGCTCGCTCGCGGTCGCCGACATGATTCGCGATCATTTGGTCGAGCACCGCCATCAGCAGCGTCAGGGCGAGATCGCGGGCACGATTACGCTGGTCTACGATCATCATACGCGACGCGTGCAGGAACTGCTCACTTCGTTGCAGCACGATCATCCGGAACTGATCGTCGCTACGCTCCATGTGCATCTCGATCACGATAATTGTCTCGAGGTGCTGGTCGCGCGCGGGAAAGGGGTCGCGGTCAAACGCATGGCCGACAAGCTGATCGGCGCCAAAGGGGTCAAGCACGGCCGTCTCACTCTCACGAGCACGGGCAAGGATTTACCGGCCTGACGAATGCTAATTCCGGACGGATACCTCGGTCCTTCCACCTGCGCGGTGCTCTATGCGGGGGCGGCGCTGTTCTGGTTGTGGCCCTGCAACGGATGCAGAAAGAATCGGCCCGCGCCGCGTGCCGCTGCTCTCTGTCTTAGCCGGCTTTTCCGGCGCTCATGAATTTCCCGCAGCGGCGCCCGCCGGGAGCGGCAGGGTGAAGCGGAAGATGGTGCCGTGGTCCGGCCGGCTCTCGACCGTGACTTCGCCGCCGTGGGCTTCCACGGTTTGCTTCACGATGGCCAGGCCGAGGCCGGTGCCGCTTTTCTCCGGGTCCGGATCGGTTTCCAGTTTATCAAAAATTCGCTCGAGGCGTTCGGGCGGAATGCCTTCGCCATTATCTTCCACCGAACACTCCACGCGGCCATGCGCGACCCGCGCGCTGAGGAGTACTTCGCCATGGGGCGCGTAGCGCAGCGCGTTAGAGACAAGATTTTGAAAGACCTGGGTGAGGAGGGCGGCGTCCGCCTGCACGGTGAAGTCTTTCGGGACCAGATTGAGGACGCGGGTCTGACTGGCCTCGCTCAAAGGGCGCATATCGTGCAGGAGATTTTGCACGAGGGGCCAGAGGTCGACTTCCCGCAACTCCAATTTGCGCCCGGCCGAGGAAACGAAATTGACCTGCTCGAGCATCACCCTGGTGACGAGCGCGTCGAGGCGCCCGAGGTTTCGCTGGAGCGTCCTCACCATGACGGCCGCGTCATTAGACGTGGCGGACTCGGGGAGGCTCTCGGTCAGAACCTGGGCGGCGACCGACATGGCGGAGAGCGGCGTGCGCAGATCGTGCACGACGAAGGCGAGATGTTCCTCGCGGCGTTGTTGCAGCTCGACCGCTTTCTGCGCGGCGTAGGTTTTCACGGCCACGCC
>JACCZO010000164.1 GCA_013695925.1 Chthoniobacterales bacterium | reverse complement strand
AGATTCCGTGCGCGCAGGCGCATTGAAGTGAACGGAGCTCCATGCAGACGGACCAGAGTCGGTCGCTCAGCGCTCCGAGCCGATCAGCCGAAAGCAAATTACTGCGTCTGGACGGTGTCCGAACCTTCGGCTTTCGGAAAGTGACCGGTTCAAGTGAAAGAATCGCTTCGCTCGCCTTATGCATCGGCTGGACATTGTCCTTAAATCGTGGCGAGGATACGACCGTTCCAAGGTGGCCGTTGGTATCGACAATCACCGCGACTTCTGCCGGCGCTGACCGCGTTTCCTCGTGGAAATGCGGCTCTCGGCTGGCTCAGGGCTAAATTCCGCGCACCCTTCTCAAATGACGATTATTGATGTTCCGACCCCTACTGGAACGGGGTGGCAGGTTTACGAGGCGTTGCCCCGTTTTACATCGGCACCGATGCTTTCGACCATGCGCTCTGCTACGCTACGAGCCGGGTACGGTATGGCTCGGGCGAGATTCGCGTTCTGGATGGCGCAGGGGAAGTGACGCAAACGATTCCGTTCCACGAAAAGGTCGGGTGAGCGCACAACTCGTAACTCTTACGTCGTGGACGGACGCAGTAATACACTTCACAATTCTTTCGCCATTCAGCATGTTGGGAAGATGATAACCCTGCTTCGCTCACTGAACATCATTCTCCTCGCCGGTATTCTCACAGCCCTAATTTTGATTTGGAATAGAATGCCGCCTAGCCTCGGCGAATACCAGCGATCGAAGGGAACTGAACGAACCGCATTGCGCAGTCGGTTTCCGATTATTCAAGCAAGTCTCTCAGAGACACTGCAAGTCGAAGTGACGAATACTCCCCTGTCCGTCGAGATTGAGTGATAGCGAGCGTTTTTTCGGCATCTACGTTGCGCTCTACGCGCGAGACGCTTTTCGTTTGCGGCAGTGTTCAGAGGAACATAACTTCATGGAATGCCCACCTATCGCATCCCGACCGGCGAACTCCTCCGATCTCTCCGCCCTGCGACGTATCGCCAGATCGTCGATCTTCTGGCCGAACCGCGTGAACATGTCTCCTACCGCGAAATCGCCCGCGTCTGTAAAGTCGGTGGAGGCACCGTGAAAGCAATCGAACGGGCTGAAGCTGAATCAATCGCCGAGCGCAGAGCCAGGCTTCTGCTTAAGGTTACGCGAGTGGCAGAGCGGGCTTGGTCCACGGTTGAAGACAAACTGGATGACGCGAACCTCGCCCAAGCAACCATCTGCGCTGGCATCGCGACCGAGAAGATGATCCTGCTTGGGGGTGAACCAAACCTTCGCCTGGAAATCAGCAGCCTCCAGCCGGCAATCGACATCTACGCTGAATTTCGGACCATACAGGCCAATATTGCGCGAGTACTGCAAGAGTTGCCGCCGACATCCGAGTTGCCGCCGATCGAGGCGGAAATTGTTTCGTCGGCTGGTGGCGCTGTATCGGCGCTTCAAGACCGGTCAGCACATCCTCCCGCCGCCGACTAAAAAGGCGAAAAGTTCTACGGTCGTTTTCTACGGTCGGGCGATTTGTTGATGCGAAACCTTGCAAAGCTGCGCATCACTTCCGCGCCATTCTCTCCTCGTGAAATCTGATTTTGCAACGCTGTGCAAAACAGCGCAAAATCGTTAGGCTCAATTAGAAATCCGATGCTCTATCCGGCTGAGCTATGGGCGCCGTGAGAGGCAAAGTAATCCTGCACCGCCCCCCTGCAACGCCACAATCAGTGTAGTGGCGAGCGTGTCGCCCGCAGGGAGCAACCGATGGCTTCAGGACGTGAGACGCAGGAACCGAAGTCAGCCTTGTGTGCGGCCGACACGGCCGCCGCTACATCACTCGCGAATCCCGTTCTTCAGCTCCCAGACCTTCAGGGCCGCGAGGAGAAGACTCTTGGTCCGGGAAAGGGTGCCGACGGCTGGCCTGATCTCTTCGCCAGCGACGGGGGCCGCGCTTCGCGCTGCCCGGCGAGGGACGGTGGCAGCAGACTTTGCGAGAGGTGTTGGCGCGAAAATCTTCGCGGACGCCCTGGCGGAATATTGCCCGGCGTGCCTCTTGGAAGCCGGCCTCGATTTGCTGAAGGACCACCCGGCCTTCGCGGGCGAGACCCTGGCTAGTTTGGCGATTATGAGTTACTGGAAGAAATCGGTCGTGGCGGCCAAGGCGTCGTCTATTGCGCGCGCCAGAAAAGTCTGAATCGCATCGTTGCCCTGAAGGTGATCGCGCTCGGACATTGGGCAACCGAGACGCATTTGAAGCGAAGGCCCGGCGCCTCTCCCCGCTCCCGCCGCTCGCCGCACTCGCCGTCGCCGAGCCTATTATATGCAAACTATCTGGACCGCTCTTTACTCCGTCCTCGGACTAGCCAGCGAGCCGAAGGATCTCACTTTTTTTCAGGTATCGTTGCGAGGTTTGATTGTCTTCATTGCCGCGCTCATCATTATTCGAATGGGCGACCGGAGATCGCTCGCGCAAAAGTCAGTCTTCGATCTAGCGTTTATCGTGATAGTTGGCTCGGTGCTGGCGCGTGCCATCAACGGGAGCGGCCCATTTTTCGCGACGGTGGGCGGCTCGTTTGTCATCGTGCTCCTGCATCGGCTTCTGGCGTGGCGCTCTACCGCTCGCCTACTTTATGTGCCCTCATTAAAGGCAAGCCAGTCGTGCTGGTGAGGAATGGCGCCTACCAAACAAAGGGGATACGAGCGCAGCTGATCTCGGAAGAGGATTTCGAGGAAGACATGCGGCTCGAGGCGAAAACGGAGGAGAAGGATCAAGTCAAGGTCGCGCGGCTGGAACCGAGCGGCGACATCAGCTTCATCACGGCAGAGAAGTCGGCTTGATCTGAGCCAGGAAAAGGCGGCCGCGCTTTCGCGATTTGCTTGCCTAAACGTTGAGATTTCGCGTGTGGCGGACTTCTACGATGTCGACCGGCTCTCGGCCTCGGTTCAGGTTTTACAATGCGATTGCGGGCGGGATAACCATCGATTCCGGGCCGCTTCGCACTGAGCAACATCTCGACTGGCGATCTTGCCCAAACAACGAGGCCATCATCGCCGGCATGATCGTGCAGTCGAACAGTCATGCGATCCTTTGCTCGTCCTTCGGAGACCATCAGGGCTATGGCAAACACGTGTCTCCGAAGTTCTCATTCACGATGTTGAGGTCCAGTGCGTCGGTTGTGCCATCGTTATTAAGATCGAAGACGCTCGGTTGACCTGTGAACTTCTTAACGCCGCGACGATCCTGCTGGTCCACGCGCTTGTCCAGATTCCCGTCGCCGGGACAGCCGGGCTCGGAGGCGAGGAGCTGATCGAGCTCCGTTTGGAGTTGCTGGTAGTTCGCCAGTTGCTCAGGGTTCAAATTTACGGGGTCGCCGGCTACGAGCAGATCAGTCTCATCGAGTCCGATGGGATTCTCAAGCGTCGGCTTGAGATCGTAGAACTCGAATTCACCCTTAAGGGCAAGGTCGCAGGCCTCGCGGTCGCTCTTCACAAGCTTGTAGCGATTGTTCCGAACGGCCCAAACTTGGATCGGCGCGATGATCAAATCCGGAATGACATTTTCGCGCACGTCGCAGCACGTTGGATAAGGAGGGTCCGGCACTTGGTCGGTTGGCCCGAACCACTGGCCGCCCTCCCCTTCGCATATTTCCTGGGACGTGAAGAGAATATCCGTGCAAGCCAGGTTCGTTCCGATCGGCAGCACGCACGGATAGAGTTTCACGCTTGGCGGTTTCAGGCCATCGCCGAGTTGGGTGAAGTTGAATGGGCGGATGCTCGATTGCGATGGGTTGGTCAGATACGCAAGCATCGGTTGCGAATCCAGAATATGTGACGCCGGGACTTCTTTGCGCACGTCAACGCCCGCGATTTCACCAAACAACTCAAACAGATCGACGCAATTCACCATCGAATCGACGACCCGCCCGGGTTCGCTGACGAGCGGCCCCGAGACCGCCAGAGGCGTCGCGACGCCGGTCTGATAGGGCGTTCCCTTCGAACGCAAATGGCTGTAGGGGGCGTTCACACTCGGAAAGAAAGTTCCGTTATCACCGACCACCACGATCATGGTATCGGTCAACGCCGGTTCGTAAATAAGATCGCCGAGCGGACCTTCGCGGGCGAGACCCGTCCCAACCAGAAGGCGCCCAATTTCCTTATCCAACGCGATGAGCATCAAATCGCTGATTACTTTTTGTGCGACGATGTTGCTGCAATCAATCGGCAGATCCACCGGCCAAATAAATCCCGTCGGAAAGAGGTCTGATGGCGGCTGCTGATAAGGAGTATGGATTGAGTTATAACTGACCGTGCACATCCAAGGTGCCCGCTTTCCCCTGGCGTTTGCCTTGTTTATCCAATCGATCGCGTCGTCGGTTTGGGCGGTCGTGGCATACTTGCGGGCCGGCGAAGTATCGATTTTTTTCCCATCAATGGTGACGCGTTGCCAGACGTAGTACGCATTTTGTTTGGTGAAGTCGGGCGGGCTCGGATTGGCCTCCGCGCAACTGGGTGCGAAGTTGCCGTTCAGATCGAGCGCCGGAATCCCGCCCATTGTTACACATTGGTTACCGGTGTAACCCGCGCCGCTGTTGTCGTCGCAGTAGGGCGTTCCGCTGGAATCCTGAAACCAGCACGCTCCGGTTTGCGGGCCTGTCGGAAAGCCGCAGGGATAACGAACTTCGACATCATCATTGAGGTATTGACCGCCGAGCGTGGTATCGATAGCGGGCGGGGAAGCGGCGAGATTCCCATTAAAAAAATCCCACCCGAGTTTCGCCGGCGCGGCCATCCCAGCCGGATTGTTCTCGGGGCCACCGAGATGATACTTGCCGATCAACGCGCTCTCGTAGCCGGCGTGAGCGAGCACGCGGGAACCGGCCTGAGCGAGCACGCGCGGAATGGTCGCTTCGTAAGGAGAAACTTGCGCGCGCGGCAGGTCTTCGGGCAGGAGGGCTGCCGTTACTCCCGTTCGCAACGGGTACCGCCCCGTAAAGAAACAGGCCCGGCTCGGCGAGCATTCGGGCATCGTCCAGAGATTGGTGAACTTTACTCCGTTGTTCACGATGGCGTCGATATTGGGGACAGGCACGGCCTGCGGAGAGAAAGGGTTGAATGATCGTAACTGATCGATGCCTACGTCATCGAGGATGATGAAAAGGATGTTGGGTGAGTGTTTCGGCTCTGAAGGTGGAGGGGGTGGTTTGGCGTGGACAATCGTTGCACTTGAAGGAAGAATGCATGTCAGGATCAGCGGAAGAATGAGCTTTCCGAGCATATTTAGCTTTTCCAGGTTGCGCATGGACGGTGTTTTAGCTGACGCGCGGCTGAACGGTCAAGTCGAAAGGTTTGGTAAGAGAGGTACACTTCCGGACCACCCGAATGGGAGCTGCGATCGCACGCGCATCGCAGGCAAGACTAGGACGAATTCCATGCTACTGCGCATCACCGCGCTCATCTTCGCCGTGCTCATTGCCTGCGGCGCGCATGGCCAGACGCCTACCACGGCAGAGAACAAATCGTGTTGCTTCCCAATTCTCTCGCGCACGACGCTGTTTGCAGCTGCGACTGGCACAGCGGATCTAGCCAGCGCCAATGGAGTGAAAGGTGCCGCAAACGCGCTGGGCGTTTCGGCCAAAACCCGGCCGGCCAAACCGCCGGATGGAATGGTCTGGATTCCGGGCGGCGAATTCTCGATGGGATCGGACGAGCCGGACTTTGGCGATGCTCGCCCCTGGCATCGGGTTTATGTGGACGGCTTCTGGATGGACAAAACGGAAGTGACTAACGAGCAGTTCGATAAATTCGTCAAAGCCACGGGCTACGTCACAATTGCGGAGCGTGCGCCAACCAGGGAAGAATTTCCGGATGCGCAACCGGAGAATCTCGTCGCCGGCTCGGTCGTTTTCACGCCACCTAGCGAAGCCGTGCCGTTGGACAATTATCTGCGGTGGTGGAGCTACGTGAAAGGGGCAAACTGGCGTCACCCCGCCGGTCCAGCCAGCGATCTCAAAGGCAAAGAGAAACATCCTGTCGTGCATGTTGCCTACGACGACGCGGTGGCTTACTGCAAGTGGGCCGGGAAACGGCTTCCGACGGAGGCGGAGTTTGAGTTCGCGGCGCGCGGCGGGTTGGAACGCAAACCATACGTGTGGGACGGCGATGACTTTAGGCCGGACGGCAAGTGGATGGCGAACACGTTTCAAGGGCATTTCCCAGACAAAAATACCAGTGAGGATGGTTTTGCCGGCACTGCCCCGGTCGGTTCCTTTCCGCCTAACGGCTACGGTCTCTCCGACATGGCGGGCAACGTGTGGGAATGGTGCAGCGATTGGTATCGGCCGGATTACTATCAGACGCTGGCCGACTCCGTCTCCGTCGCGCATAATCCACAAGGGCCTGTCGACAGCGTCGATCCGGCAGAGCCCGGGACGAAAAAGCGCGTGCACAAAGGCGGCTCGTACCTCTGCACCGATCAGTACTGCAAACGCTATATGCCTGGTGGTCGCGGCAAAGGCGAATCCGACACGGGCACCAATCACCTCGGTTTTCGCGCCGTGATAACGCAGTCGGAGCAGGGAAAAGAACCTGGCACGAGCCATCGCTCGGGAAGGTGAAGTTGCCTTATCACCTCGTGGTGTGAGGCGCAAGGTCCAAAGTCACGCTTCTGGGAGCCTGGAGGTCGCCTCGAGAAAACAGTCGACTGAGGGTTACGAAGTCGACGACGCGGCTGACTCCCAGTTGGGCAACATTAGTACCCACGGTTTGGTGGAGAGAGCGGGGACAATGTCATGATCGGGGGCTTTATTCTGGGGAACGGAGAGGGAACGACCAATGTGCTGATTCGAGCTATCGGGCCGAGGTCGATCGCTGCGGCCGACACGGCCGCCGCTACAGCTCCCAGACTTTAAGGGCGGCGAGAAGCAGGCTTTGGTGCGCGAAAGGGTCCCGACGGCCGGGCGCGCGATTTCGCCCTCGACGGTGGACGGGCTTTTGGGGCGACCGACCGCTTCTCTTTGGCTGAGGTGTCCACTTGGGTTCAACGGTGTCATCGTGCAGCTTCCCTTCCAGCCCCAAGCGCCCTTGTTTTCCCTTGCAAAAGGGCTTGTGCCTCCGCCGTTCTTCGGCGATTTCATCCGGGCATGGCCGCGAATCGAAAACTGGGTTGTCTGAGCGTTTTTCTGTTCGTGGCGCTCTGTGCCAGCGTGCTGGTGAATTTCGTCCTGGCTGCGACCGCCTTTCGCAAGTTTCAGGGCCGCGGGGGCGAGGTCGAATTCCGGCCGCGTTTTCACGAGATGATCGTCGAGCGCGGCGCGCGGGCGAGCGGGAACAAGATCGCGGTCATCAGTCTGCGCGGATTGATCAGCACGAGCATCGCGGGGAACGTCGGCGAATCGATGGTCGACGATCTGCGCTGGCAGCTCGAACAGGCGCGGGACGACGAAAATGTGCGGGCTGTCGTCCTGGAGGTCGATTCGCCCGGCGGCGAAGTGACCGCTTCCGACATGATCTACCACGCGGTCGTCAAAACGCGGGCGAAAAAGCCGGTCGTGGTCTACATGGAATCGCTCGCGGCCTCGGGCGGCTATTACGTTTCCTGTGGCGGAAAATATTTGATGGCGAACGAGACGAGCATCACCGGCAGCATCGGCGTCATCATTCAGACCTTGAATTACCAGCAGCTCTTCGACAAGATCGGGCTGGCCTCGGTCGTTTTCAAAAGCGGGAAGTTTAAGGACATGCTCAACGGCGCGCGCCCGATCACCGAGGAAGAGCGGGCCTACATCCAAAGCTTCGTCATGAAGACTTACGAGAAGTTCCTCGGCATCGTGGCGAAGGAACGCAATCTGCCGGCGGAGGGCTTGCGTAATGGAATCGCGGACGGGCGCATCCTTTCGGGGCGCGACGCGCTCGATTTCAAATTGATCGACGGCCTCGGCCAGATCGAGGACGCCTACGCGAAAGCCAAGGAACTGGGGCACGCGGCGGACGCGAAAATTGTGAAATACGGACCGCCCTTCAGTCTCGGCCGGGTCTTCCGCATGCTGACCAAAAGCGGCGACACTAAAATCGAACTGACGTTCCCCGGCCAGCTCACGCCCCGGCTGGAGAGCGGGCGCGCGTATTTTCTGCCAGGTTTCTACGCTCCGTAGCGGCCCGCCCGCGAGATGGTCGACAGCCTGCTCAACACGCTGCTCGTTCTCGCGGGCCTCTACGTTTATCTCTCGCTGTATCGCCAGGTCACGGTGCGGCACAACGGCGCGGCGGAGCTGGGTGAACGGCGACTGGGGCTGCCCGAAGCGGTCGCGGCCATCCTTCTTATTGGCTGGTTTGCGCTCAATGTCCTGGCTGCTTCAAAAGTGCAGACCTCCAGCTTCCAGACGCGCGACCTCCTCATCACCGGGGCGTTTTCTCTCGCCGTGATTACGATCCTGACTCTGCTCCTCGAGCTCCGCGGCTTCAGCGTGCTGTCGTTAGGCGGATTTGCCCGGCTCGGCTTTGGGCGGATTGTGAGCACCGCGGCGGTCCTCCTTTTTGCGGCTTATCCGCTTCTCCTTGCGGCCGACGGCATCTCTCGCTGGCTGCTCGGGGAAGGCGCCGGTCGGCAACAAATCGTCGAGATGTTCACCGGTTCGGAAACTTTGCAGCAGCGCATCCTGATCATTGTCCTCGCGATTACGATCGCGCCCTTTGCCGAGGAGTTTATTTTTCGCTTCTTTTTATACGGCGTCTTCAAACGTTACCTGGGACGCGGGCCGGGTCTGGTCCTGAACTCGCTCCTCTTCGCCGCCGTCCATGTGCACCTCCCGAGTCTCGGGCCGCTCTTCATACTGGGGGCCTGTTTTACACTCGCTTACGAATGGAGCGGCTCGATCCTAGTCTCGATGACGATGCACGCGCTCTTCAATTTCCTTTCCCTGAGCGCGCTCGCCTTCCCTAATCTCGTCCCGCAATGAAATTGCGCGAGTCCGCCAAGGGACGGATTTGTCTCCGCGAACTGGGCGAGGACCCGTTGGTCGGGCAGCTGGTGGCGCGGCTCCGGACGCGCTTCGACGTGATCGCCGGCCCGGGCGATGACTGTGCGGTCGTGGCTGCGCCGGAGAAGGGCCGGCTCCTGCTTCTAAAAACGGATTGTGTGGTCGAGGGCGTCCATTTTCGGCCTAACGAAAAGCCCTCGGCCATCGGTTGGAAGGCGATGGCGCGGCCCCTGAGCGACTTCGCCGCCATGTCCGGCCTTCCGCAATTTGCACTCGTCACTCTGGTGGTTCCACCGGAGCGCGAAGTGCAATGGACGAAGGGAATTTATGGCGGGCTGGAGCGGGTCGCGAACCGTTTCGAGGTAGCAATTGTGGGAGGCGAAACGAGTGCCAGCAAAGGTCCGGCGGTGGTTTCCGTCAGTGTGGCCGGGAGCGTGGAGAAACAGCGCTGGGTCTCGCGCCGTGGGGGCAAAAAGGGTGATGCGCTCTTCGTCACGGGCCGTCTTGGTGGATCTATTCGGCGCAAGCATTTGAATTTCCTTCCGCGAATCGAGGAAGCGCGCTGGCTGACCGAGCACTTCCGGATCCACGCGATGATGGACCTGAGTGACGGCCTGGGGGCGGACCTGCCCCGGCTGGCCGCGGCGAGTGGACTCGGTTTCGAAATCGATCAGGCCGCACTGCCGCGCAATCGCGGTTGCACCATTGCCCAGGCGATCAATGATGGGGAGGATTACGAACTGCTCTTCGCTCTTTCGCCTAACGACGCGCCGAAGTTGGAAAAAATGTGGCGCAAGAACTTCCTCCGCCTTCCGCTCACCCGCATTGGCTCTTTCATTCTGCCTTCCGCATTCCGCATTCCGCATTCTTTCCGTGGCTACGTTCACTTCCAATAGCGTGGCCGAAACAATCGCTTTCGCGCAGAATTGGGCGCGGCAGCTTTTGCCTAACGAGGTCGTCGGTTTGGTGGGCGACCTCGGCGCGGGCAAGACCCATTTCGTGAAAGGATTGCTCCAGGGCCTGGGGAGCACGGAGGATGCGACCAGCCCGACCTTTACCCTGGTCCATGAATATCGGAGCGGACGTCTGCCGGTTTTTCATTTCGATTTCTACCGGCTCAATCAAGCGGCGGAACTGGCGGAGATCGGATTCGACGATTACCTGGAAGAGGGCGGCATCGTCGTCATCGAGTGGGCGGATCGCTTCGCCGAGGCGCTTCCCGAACGCACCCGCTGGATTCGGCTCGACGCCGGGGGCGCGTCCGAGCGCACCATTACGGACGAAACGAGATGAAGGTGTTGGCGCTGGAACTTTCCTCATCGGTCGGGAGCGTGGCCTTTAGCGGCCAGAGCGACGCCCAGCTCAAAGTCTTCCCGGCCGACCGGAAAGATTCGGGTTTGTTCTACGAAAACTTGAGCGCGCTACAGCAGAGTTCCGAAACTCCCGATACCATCGTGGTGGGGCTCGGCCCGGGTTCCTACGCCGGCGTTCGAATTGCCATCGCCACGGCCATTGGTCTCCGGGCCGCGACTCGGTCGCGCCTCCTTGGCCTGCCTTCCATTTCCGCGTTCGACTTGGAGGAATATTTGGTCGTGGGCGATGCCCGGCGAAATTCGTTTTTCTTTGCGCACGTCGTCGATGGCCGATGCGTCGAAGGGCCAACCCTGGCGACCGAGGCGGAACTGCGCGCCTTCCTCGACAC
>JACCZO010000152.1 GCA_013695925.1 Chthoniobacterales bacterium | reverse complement strand
CCCGCCGTCGTTAGGCGGATCAACCAGGCGCTGCAACGGGCAGACCAGATTGCGCACAGCGAAGGCGAAAGCGGAATCGACTTTTTTGTCCCGATCGTGGCCGATGCGGAAGCCGGCTTTGGCGGTCCGTTGAACGTCTTCGAACTAATCAAAGCGATGATCGAGGCGGGCGCTGCTGGCGTGCACCTCGAAGACCAGCTAGCGAGCGAGAAGAAATGCGGGCACATGGGCGGCAAAGTGCTCGTCCCAACCCGCACTGCGATCGCTCACCTCACCGCCGGCCGGCTTGCCGCCGATGTCTCAAACGTTCCCACCGTTCTGATCGCGCGCACCGATGCGAACGCCGCGGCTCTGCTCACGAGCGACGTGGACGAGCGCGATCGCGAATTTCTCACCGGCGAGCGCACGGCGGAAGGCTTCTATCGCGTCCGGCCGGGGATCGATCAGGCAATCGCGCGCGCACTCAGCTATGCGCCCTACGTCGACATGCTCTGGTTTGAAACGTCGAAGCCGGATCTCGAGGAAGCGAAGAAGTTCGCCGAAAAAATGCACGCCAAATTCCCGGACAAACTGCTCGCCTACAATTGCTCGCCGTCCTTCAACTGGAAGGCGAAACTCGACCAGGCCACGATCGCAAAATTTCAGCGCGAGCTCGGCGCGATGGGTTTCAAATTCCAGTTTGTGACCTTGGCAGGATTCCACGCCCTCAACTACAGCATGTTTAAACTGGCGCGGGGCTACCGCGATCGCGGCATGGCCGCTTATTCGGAGCTGCAGGAAGAGGAGTTTGCCGCCGAAACCGACGGTTACACCGCCACGAAACATCAGCGTGAAGTCGGCACCGGCTACTTCGACGCGGTCGCCAACGTGATTGCCGGCGGCGAAAGCTCGACCGCCGCACTGCGCGGTTCGACCGAAGAAGAGCAGTTTCATTGAAGAGGACGAAGCTCGAATGTCGAAATCCGAAGGAATGACGAATGACGAAATGGGCGGGCGAGCTGCGTTTCGTCATTCGACCTTCGTCATTGTTTCGAGCTTCGATATTCGGATTTCGTCATTGCTCTCATGTCGCATCCGCCGCCGCTGACCGACAGCCGGTTGGCGGCCCTTTCCGCGGAAGAGGCGCGCAAAGCGCTCGACGACTACGAGGCGCGCTTCGATGAGATCACGCGCCGGGCGCGCGATCGATTCCTGGCGCGCGACTGGAAGGGCAGCTACGAGGATGCGGCCGAGCGGCTGCGGCTCTATGCGCGCGTGCTCGATGGCCTAACCAACCGCGTGAAAGAACTGATGGGGGCGCGCTTGAACGAGCGGGCGGTCTGGCGCGCGACCAAGGCGGTCTATTCGTCGCTCATCGCGCCGTTGATTCGTTGGGAAGTGGGCGAGAGTTTTTTCAATTCGCTCACCCGCCGTGTTTTCGCAACCGAAGGCGTCGACCAGGCGATTGAGTTTGTCGATGCCGATTTCGACGCGCCGCCTAACGCGCCTGACTTCGAACTGACCCAGGTTTATTCCGGTGCGCCTTTGCCGGAGCTGATCTGGAAGGCGCTGACGGACGAGCAAGGCGCGGGTTTGGCAGAGGATTGTTGGAGCGATCTCTGCCAGGCCGCGAGTGCCGCATCGGATCGTATTCTGGGTGAAATCGAGATGCGCGATTCCACTCGACTCGAAATCCTGCGCCATGTTTTTTACCGCGGCCGGGGCGCCTACCTGGTTGGCCGGATGGTTGCGAATGAAGAGGCAACGCCGATCGCCTTTTGCCTGCGCCATCCGGACGAAAGCGGACTGACGCTCGACGCGGTTCTGATCGGCGAAAGCGACCTGGCGATTCTCTTTTCCTACACTCGCGCCTACTTCCGGGTCGATGCGCCGGCGACTTACGGGTTGGTGCAGTGGCTGCGCGAGTTGATGCCGGGCAAGCGCGTCGCCGATCTCTATAACGCGATCGGTTACAACCGGCATTCCAAGACGGAATTTTATCGCGATTTCGTGCGGCATCTGGAGTCCTCGAGCGATCGCTTCGTCACGGCGGAGGGGACGCGCGGGATGGTCATGATTGTTTTCACCCTGCCGAGCTACGACGTGGTTTTTAAGCTGATCCGCGACCGGTTCGATGCCCCGAAGGAAAGCGATCGCGGCGACGTGATGGGTCGCTACCGGATGGTTTTCGAGCATGATCGCGCGGGGCGATTAGTGGAGGCGCACGAGTTTGAGCATCTGCGGATCGCGAGCGATCGCTTCGAGCCGTCATTGCTGGCCGATTTGCTACGCGATGCCGGGAACACGGTGCGGGCGGATGGCGACGATGTGGTGATTGCGCACGCCTACGTCGAGCGTCGGGTGCGCCCGCTCAATCTGCTTTTTCGCGAGTGCGATGACGAGACAGCGATCGCCGCCGCCTGCGATTACGCGCAATCGATCAAGGATCTGGCGGCTTCGAATATTTTCGCGGGCGATTTGCTGACGAAAAATTTCGGACTGACCCGGCGCGGCCGCGTCGTCTTCTACGACTACGACGAGCTTTGTCCCCTGACCGATTGCAATTTCCGCGAGCTGCCGCAATCGCAGAGCTACGAGCAGGAAATGGCGGCCGAGCCGTGGTACTCAGTCCGGCCTAACGACATTTTCCCGGAGGAATTTTTGCGCTTTCTCTCCTTTCCGGAACCCGCGTTGACCGTGATGATGGAACGACACGGCGATTTGTTTCGCCCGGAATATTGGCGCGGGGTGCAGGAAGAACTGCGCGCCGGAAATTTGCCCGAGATCCTGCCTTACGCGGGGGAACGCAGGCTCCGGGTCTGAGGGTGTAGCACGGAGTCCTCAGGCAAAAAGCTCGAACTGGGCGTGCTCGGTAATCGCGAGGATCGCCGGATGCTTGAGCCGGCGCTCGGCGGTGATCGCGTAGAAATGGCCGGAGCATTGGTCAGCCCGGCCGATTACCTTCCAGCCGTGTTGCTTCGCGGCCAGCCGCACAATCGCGGTATAGACCGGGACGAATCCAAAACCGTCCACGGCTGCGCGATTGAGCAAGGCGGTGTCCTCAAATTCCGCCACCACGCGCGGTCTGATCCCGAGCGCGTCGAACCATTTTTCCAAAGTCATACGGAAAGCGGTGTTTTCGGTAGGCAGGAGGGCGGGGGCGC
>JACCZO010000126.1 GCA_013695925.1 Chthoniobacterales bacterium | reverse complement strand
CAGACTGTCGAAAAACTCTCCGGGGAAGAATTCTTCCACAGATTTCGCAGATTCCACAGAGAGCAGTTTCGAAAAATCTGTGCTCATCGGTGCAATCTGTGGACTATTTCAACAGTCTGTTAGGCGTCGAATCTCGGCGTTCTAGACCGCGAGCAACCCGTCAACGATTCGCAGGGTGCGGTCGCCTCGCTGCGCGAGATTGTTGTCGTGCGTCACGACGACAAGCGTTTTGTTGCGCTCGCGCGCAAGCCCCGAGAAGCAGATCCATGATCGCTTCCTCACGGCCGTCCGGGAGCCGGTTCGGACGGCTCCCGGACGAGTTGAGATTATTCTTTTTCGATGAGTTTGACCGCGTTCGAGATTTGAATCGTCACTTCGTTCGAGCAGGTGCCAGTGTCTGTCTCGCAGACTTGATAAGTGTGGGATTCCCTCTGGGTGCCCCCGATACGGTCCTGGGCGCGGCCGTCGTCACTCGTCGTGTGGATTACCACACCGTCACGCAGGATGTTTATGCTGCCGCCATCCGCCGGGGTCCACTCCAAGGCGACGCGACGTTTTCCTTCTATCCGGCGGAGTTTCGCGGTGAGCGTAATCTCGTCCCCACCGCCACCACCCAAACCTTTAATTGCCACGGTAATGCGTTCATCAGGTGATATGCCGCTGGCCTCCTGCAGTACCACTTCTCCGAACGCAACCGCACCCGTCAAGTCAGTTGTTGGTGTCGCAGTGATCGTGAACTCTTGTGTTTCTCCAAGGCCCCCACCGAAGGCAAAGTTGCCCGGTGTAACCTGAATATTGAATCCCCCCGCGAACGCAGTGCCTGACGCCGTCCAGCTTGTCGCCACCGTGCGAGTATTTCGCACCGTGCGCGTCCAGGTGCAGTTTGGTGTGCAAGCCATGTTGCGGACTGATGGCAGGTTCAGCGTCTTGGGATCGCCGCCCGTCGCAGGGTCCGCGGCGAGGTAGTTCGCAGCGGTCTCGTCCATCACCAGGCCGGCGAGCGCGGCTTTGGTCAGGTCAAGCCGTCCGTTGCCCACATCGTCCGGATCCCATGGAGTGACTCCGTCCTCCTTGGTGCCGCCGTTAAACGCGGTCATCATCAAGGCCGATTTCGTCTCCGAGACGGTCCAATCGGGGTGCACTTTGCGCACGAGGATCGCTGACCCCGCCGCGTGTGGGCTGGACATGGAAGTGCCGCTAATCGTGCCGTACCCTCCAAGGGAAATCGGAAAGGCGGCATAAATGTTTACACCAGGCCCCGTGATATCTGGCTTGGTCAGATCCTGCAACGGCGCCGGAACTGGGCCGCGGAAGCTGAAACCAGCCAAAACGTCGCCCGGAAGAGGAACCACAGCGAAATCGATAATTGCGGTAGTTGGATTCGCATCTACAAACGCAGCCAAGGCGTCGCCAGTTTCTTGATCAATGCTGTAAGCGGGGATGTCGGGCTGGCCGGGAGTACTCATCAAGAGTGGGCCGGGCACGTTATTCCAGATCACCACCATTTCCGCCCCTGCGTTGAAGGCGTTTGTGATCTTCTCTGTGAAGGTGCAAGTGCCACGGCGAATCAACGCCACCGCACCATTAAAGAAACCTGGCGGAAATTGCGGGTTCGCGACAGTGCAGCCCTCCATCGTCGGGTCCTGCTCGCTGAAATGGCGAATCGGAAAGTCATTCAGTGGCTCTCCGACTGGCGAATCGCTTCCCCTGTTCATCGTAATGTTCTGGATGGTCGGAGGAGGACTCCCCGGACCCACGGCGGACAGCTCTCCCCTAGTTTCACCGTCCTTGGTGGACGCGGCGACTGTCATGACCCAGGGACCGAGATGGTTCACCTCGCCCACGGGATCGGGAACGGTCGTACTGGTATTGCCCGCTGAAGCTGCGACCAACACGTTGGCCTCGACTAGATCAAGCTTGCGCCGATCGTTATCGAGCCAAGGAGAAGTGCCGCCTGAAATCGAGAAATTCATGACGGAAACGTCGCCGTGCAGGAGCACGCTATCCATGCCCGCCTGAATGTCGGCCTCGGGGCAAGTATCGGTCGGGCAGACCTTGTAAGCGCGAACACTGGCACACGGCGCAACGCCAGAGATGTCGGTGAACGGAGGAGGCGGGGCAGGCGGGGGATTGGCACTGGGCCCTACCGTGTTGCCTCCCGCAGTGCTAGCGGTATGAGTGCCATGGCCATTGGTGTCTACTGGGCTCGGGCCGTTGCACAGACCATTTGCATCTGTGCCGGAACAATCCAGAAAACTCAGCAGTTTGTTTGGTTGTGCCGTGCCGTGGCCGCAGCTTGCGTCGTTGGCAAAGGAGGGATGGGCAGGATCAATAC